>JAICQI010000439.1 GCA_025937955.1 Pyrinomonadaceae bacterium | reverse complement strand
CCGAGCTTTTCGAGAGACGCGATCAGTTTGGCTTTGTCCTGGGTGAACGGCTGCAACATCTGCAAACCGTTTGTGACAGTCAATATGGCGACCGCGTCGGCGTCAGTCACTTGTTCGCGAACGTATTTGATTGCGCCTTCACGAACCGGCTTGAGATTTGTGATGTCGGTGGTTTGAAAGTCCAGGACCAGCGAGACGTAGTTACGCGTCGCTGTCGTCGTCGCTGCTGGTTGCTCTGGTTGCTCACCGGGCTTGGCGGCATTTGTTCGTGCAAGTGGTGCGTCGAAGAATTCGATCTTCTGAGTAACGCCATTTTCGGTAATCGTGAAGTCTTCGGCTTTGAGGTCTGCGACGTATTTGCCCTTCTTGTCTTTGACGATGACGTCGATGTTGACCAGGTTGGATTTAACTCTAACTACGTCGTCATCCTGTGCGTACACCTGAAGCGCTAGATTCGTGAGAAGTAGCACTAAAAGTAAGCCGTAGATTTTCGCAGATCTCCGCTGATAAGAAATAATCTGCGTCAATTTGCGTAAATCTGCGGCCAAATTATCCTCTTCCCACGCCAAGCGCGTCAGCTACACGATTGATATAGTTGAACCACGATGCGATGAGCGTGATTTGAAGAATTCCCTTGTCGTCAAAACCCACTGAGCGCAGTCGCTCGTGATCGGCGGGTGAGATGCGCGTCGCATCGCGAGTCACTTGCACTACGTAATCCAGCATCACTCTCTCCTGTTCAGAGATCGGCGCTGTGCGGTAGTCCTCTTCGAGAGCAGCCACCAACTCAGGATCCAACGTTACCCGACGCAGAAACTCTGCGTGAGATTCGATTCAATAATGACAACGGTTCGAGACTGATACCACCGTAGTGATCATCTCATGCTGTCGTCTGTTGAGTGGCAGATCCGGCGACATTAAAGATCCAAACGTCGCGAAGGCGTGATACAGCGCCTGCGGAATCAGACTGTGCGACGCAACGATCCCCGCCGTCTCACCGTCAGCAGTTGGATGAACAGGCGTGGCGTACTCGATCGGGTACAACGCACGCTGCGATTCAACCGCCTTCCGCACCTCTTCGCTCTCATCAACAGCTACCGTTTTAATCCACGTCATTGAGTTGTTGTTCCTCTTTCAACTAAACGCTTATTACGAAACAAAAATAGATAAACCGGGAAGCCCAACGCGACCACGGCCGCGCCGAGAAACGCCTGCGTTGGATTGCTACCCGCAAGCAGTACGAGCATGAAAACAATCAATACCAGGAATGCGATCGGCGTCACTGGATAACCCGGCGTCAGGTAGCGAACGCCGTTCGCGTCTTCACGTCGAAACTTGAACAGCGCGAGGATCGTGAGTCCGATAAACACCACGACTACGAACACAAAATACGAGACGATCTCGTTGAAACTGCCGGCCACGACGAGCACTGAAGCCAGCACCGCCTGGAGCGCGATCGCACGCGCGGGAGTTTCGTAACGCTTGTGAAGCACCGCGACTGATGGAATAAAAACTCCATCGCGCGCCATCGCGAAATAAACTCGTGGCGCCGACATCACCACGGCCGCCAAACTGCCAAGCACCGCGACGACGACAATCGACGAAAAGATCAAGCCACCGGCGCGCCCAAACAGAACTTCGCCGGCCTGCGCCGCGAAAGTCTCACCGGATGTGACCTGCTCCAGCGGCACGAGATAAACAAATGCCAGGCTGGTCAGGACGTAAACGATCGTGACGACTATCACACCGTAAGTGAGTGCTCTTGGCAAGGTCCGCGCGGGATTCTTTACCTCGCCCGCAAGCTTGCCGAGGTCCCACCAACCAGCAAAGGAAAAGAACGCGCCAATCATTCCGCCCGCCAGCGCGCCGATAAGCGGAGCCGAGTTTGCGCGCCGCTCGACGAACGGCGTGAAGTTGGACCAGTCACCAAGTTGAAAGCCAACGCCCCAAAGAAAAACAAAAGCTAGCAAGCCGAGCTTGATAAACGTCATGGTGCGAATAAATCCCGCGCCTAATCTGACGCCGCGGATATTGATCAAAGCCACCACGATGATCGTCGCAACGGCGAGAACCTTGATTCCTAACGACGAGAGCTTTAGACCGTAGCCGGCGTACGTCGCGAGGCCCACGGCGAGCGCGGCAGTCAAGCCCGGATCCATTACGAGAAACGCCATCCAGCCGTACATGAAACCTACCGCTGGTCCATATGCTTCGCGCAAGTAAACGTAACCGCCGCCGGCCTCGGGGTATCGAGCAGACAATTCGCCGTAACAGAGCGCGCCGCAGAGCGCCATCGCGCCCATCGCCAGCCAGACGAGGAGCAGCCACATCGGCGAGCCAAGCGCCTTCGCCATGCCCGCGGGCGTCAAAAAAATTCCGACCGCGATCACTTCACCAACAACCAGCGCCGCCGCCGTACGAACGCCAATTTGTCTTCTCAACTCGCTAATAAAAATCCGTCCTCAATCCGCGGACATCCGCGGCTAAAAATTAACTTCCCGATAAACACGATCGATGATTTCCCTTGCCCGCTCTTCGCTTTTAGCTTCAGCGACGATGCGAATGATCGGCTCCGTGTTTGATCCACGCACCAGGAACCAACCGTCTTTTGTCATCACTTTCACGCCGTCACGCGTATCCATCGGAAACTCCGCGAACTGCTCGCGCACCATTCTGAGCACCGTCGAGATGCGATCCGAAGGACACGTCATCTTGTCTTTCACGATGTGATAGCGAGGCACGGTTTGGAGTAACTCGGTAACGGATTTGCCTGACTCGGCGAGCAGGTGCAGCACCAGTGCCATACCCACCAGACTGTCACGCGCGAAGTTGATACGCGGATAGATCACGCCGCCATTGCCCTCGCCGCCGATCACTGCGTTGTGCTGTTGCATCGCGTCGGTGACGTTCACTTCACCGATCTTCGTCAGGAACACAGGGCAACCAAATATCTTGGCTACATCTTCAACCGCTGACGTTGTAGACAGATTTGCGACCACCGCACCTTTCTCGTGACTGAGTACGTAGAGCATCGCGAGCACGAGCGTGTTGTCTTCGCCTATTGCTTCGCCTTCGTTCGAGACGACTGCAAGCCGATCAGCATCCATGTCCTGAGCGAAACCGACATCAGCCTGATGCTCTCTGACTGCTCGACATAGATCGCCGAGGTTCTCGGGGAGTGGCTCTGCGGGGCGTGGAAACGAACCGTCGGGTGTGACGTTTATCGGAATTACTTCGGCGCCCAGCGCTTCGATCAACTTCGGACCAACGAGTGAGCCGGCGCCGTTACAGGAATCGAGCACGACGCGCAGTTGCTTGTGAGTTTGCGGCAGTGGACCAAGCACATCGAGAATCGACTTGATGTGCAGATCGGTTGCGCCCTCGATCACTTCGACGGTCCTGAGCTCCGCGCCGCCGACCTTTGTGTACTCGCCCTGGTGATAGATATCGAGCAGCTCGCGCGCCTGGGCGGCGTCCAGAAAGAGACCGGATGAACCGATGAACTTCAGCGCGTTCCATTCGGCGGGATTGTGACTGGCGGTGATCGCGATGCCGCCTTGCGCGCGGCGATGTCGCACCTGGAGCTGAACTGTCGGCACCGGGCAAACGCCGATATCGATCACGCGGCTTCCGGTTGAAAGTATGCCGGCGACGACGGCGTGCTTCACCATCTCGCCCGACGTTCGTGGATCGCGACCGATGACGATCGTGCCTGGTCCAGTGTGCGTTCCGAATGCTTGCGCGAAACGCGTCAGCAGTTTCGGAGTGAGCGACTGCCCCACGACGCCACGCACGCCTGAGATGCTGATCTTGAGAGTGGGTATCGCTCGCATAGTTTTATTAGCCGCAGATTTTCGCAGTTAAAATGCAGAGCTGCGTTTTTCCGCGTTAATCTGCGGCTCATTTTCTAATTCGGTCGCGTGTCCAATCGAGTAGCTCTTGCGCTGCTGGCTTCTCCTCTGCTTCCACGATGATGCGAATCATGGATTCCGTGTTAGAGGCGCGCACGTGAACCCAGCCGCCGGGCAGCGTTGCTTTGATTCCGTCCGTTGAATCGACTTCCAGGCCTTCCTGCTCCACCGTCGCCCGAAACTCCTGCAACACCGAATACAAACGATGTGGCTCCACGACCACGTTGTGCTTCAGTGTTGTCAGGCGCGGTAGTTGGGCCACGAGTTCGGATATGCGCTCGCCTGTCTCGGCCAGGTGTTCGAGAATCAATCCGATCGCCGCCGCACTGTCGTGCGTCAGATGCACCTCAGGCACAGTGATGCCGCCGCTCCCTTCACCACCGAGCACACCCTTGTGTTCGATCAAACCTTCGGAGATGTAAGCCTGGCCCACCGGCGTGCGCACCACGCTGCCGCCGTGCCGCGCGGCGATGATGTCAATCGCGCCCGAAGTCGAAACGTTTGTCACGACCTTGCCAGCCTTTTTTCGCAGACGAATGTCGGCAGCGATAGCGAGCGTCATCTCTTCTGAGAGTGGCTCACCAAGGTCGGTGACGATTCCCAGTCGTTCGCCGTCCGCATCGTGAGCGAAACCGATCGCGGCGCGGCCGGCTTTTACGACCGCACAGAGTTGGGCCATCGTCTCGGGCTTCGGCTCCGGCGCGTGCGGAAAAGGCGCGTTGGGATTGTCGTTAACCGCAAGCACTTCGCATCCCAACTGCTCCAACCACTTCGGACTAAGAAACGAACACGCACCGTTACAGCAATCGACCGCGACCGTCAGTGCTTTCGCACTAATCGCTTCGGCAGCAAAACTCTCGTTCAGGATCTTAATGTGTTCTGAAATCGGATCGGCAGTTTCGACGCCCTGCTTGATCGTGTCCCAACCAGCCTTCGCAAACTCGGCCTGGTGAAAGATGTCGAGCAGCTCTTCACCCTGAGTCGAATTCAGATAAAGGCCGTCGCTGCGAACAAACTTCAACGCGTTCCACTGCCAGGGATTGTGCCCGGCAGTGATCGCAATACCGCCGTCCGCCTTCAGCCACTTAACCGCCAGTTGCATGCTCGGCGTCGGACAAACGCCGAGATCGACGACTTCACAACCAGCGGCAAGTAGTCCGGCCAGCACCGCCGAACGAATCATCGGACCGGACGGACGCGTGTCGCGGCAAACAAGAATCCGGCCCCGGTCAAGATAAGTTCCGAAGCTTTCGGCAAACTCGACCGCGAGCTCAGGGGTAAAAGTCTCACCGACGATTCCCCGAACACCGGTGATACCGATTTTCAGTGGTTTCATCTCAGGAAGCTGGACTTAATTGTGCCACAGATTTACACGGATGAATACGGATTAGATCTGATATTCTACCGCCATGAAACTACTATTTGCGACCGTGCTTTCCATCCTGACATTACTCACTGTCGCGCAGGCACAAGAATCCAAAAGCATCGCTGAACGACTCGGCTACCCGCGCGATGCGAAGCTGCT
>JAICQI010000207.1 GCA_025937955.1 Pyrinomonadaceae bacterium | reverse complement strand
TGGATGATCGGGTCAGTACCGTAACGCAGTAGCGTCGGGTTTGTATTGCCGGTCGTGACCCGACGCTACCGCGTTACGGTACTGACCCGATCCCCTTCGGTTAAGCTCGCCGGATAAACTTCGCAGCGAACCAACCCACCAGCACCAGCACCGACAAGATGATCCAGTTGTAACGATCGCCGTAAGTCACACCGGGAAAGTGGTTGCTGATCATGATGAACACGACCGGCACCGCCATGAATGTGTTCTGTTTCGATCGCAACTTCGCTTGTGCTGAGAGTCGTTCGTCCGGTTTGCGTCCTTCGTTGAGTGCCGCGATCATCCGTTTTTGCGCCGGCAGAATGTGCATCCAAACATTCGCCGCCATGATCGTTCCGAAGATTGCGCCGAGGTGAATGTAAGCAGCGCGCGCGCTGAACACCCGAGTCAGTCCAAACGAAACGGCAACGATCAGCACGTAAGCAATTGCAGCGAACAACTTCTCGTTACTGTTCAGCGGCGTTTGCATCATCACGTCGTAAACAAACCCGCACGCGAGAATTACTCCGATGCCAATCGCGACCGCCACACCGGGACTGAGATCCCACACGTCCGGATCGACCAACACGCCACCGCCGAGATAATAGATCAGGACCAGCAACGCAAAGCCACTCAGCCACGTGATGCCCGCTTCCCAACGAAACCAGTGCAACGTGCGCGAAGCGAGATCCGGCACCTTCTTTCTCTCAACCACATAAAAGCCACCACTATGGACCATCCAGACTTGCGGCACGACACCCGTGCTCGCCGCCGCCTTTTCTTCTTCCGTCAGGCGCGCGTCGAGCCAGGTGAAGTAGTAAGTTGTTCCCACCCACATGATGCCTGCAAAGACGTGTATCCAGCGAAATAGCAGATTTAGCCATTCACTGAGCGTTGGGTCCAGAATGATCATAGGATGGCGAGCTTAGCTCCCACGATAGGTCGAATAACCGTAAGGACTGATCAGGAGTGGAACGTGATAATGCTGCGAGCCATCGTCCACGTTGAACACCACCGTCACCTGAGGATAGAAACAGTCGAGGCTAAGCGACGAGAAGTACGGTTCGGTATCGAAAACCAGCCGGTAAGTTCCATTTGAAACCGGGCGATCGACCAGAAAGAACGGCTTCACGCGGCCGTCCGTGTCAGTCCAGGCATGGCTCAGCTCGGTCCAACTCTCGTCGGTGTTCTGCATCTCGAGACATACAGCCACGCCACTTGCCGGTGCCCCTCTCGAAGTGTCGAGTATGTGGGTCGAGATGGTGCTCATGTCGGGAGCAGTTTACCAACAGATCACCCACTTGTGAGTAATTTCTTCAGCCGTAGCACGGTAATTTTGCTTTGTTCGGCAGCGGCGATGGGGAGTTCGTTCACAGCGTCGTGCTCGAGACGTTCGCGCAGCGCAGAGAGCATTTCGCCGGAAGTCTTGCCCGTGGCGCAAATAATAAAGATAAACCCAAACTTTTCTTCGTAAGCGCGATTTAGTGTGGCAAGCGAGTCGACCGTTTCCTCGGAAGCGGTAGCAACGCCGGACTGCTCCTGGCCGGACCACTGGTGGGCTTGTGTCGAAACCGGCTCGGCGGCCTTTTTCTCGCCGATTTTGGGATGACTACGGAAGGCTTCCAGCCAATCGTTCCGATCCAGCGACCACCAGATCTCGTTCGCACTTGCGAACAGGGCCTCAGGTGTCGAATACGGACGAGCCTCGGCGATTTGTTTTGCCCAGCGTGTCGAGCCGCAACACTGAAGCAGTTCCTTTACAGCTTCAGTGGGTGGCAGCGAGTTTAACCACGAAAGATCGTGCATTGGGAGTTAATCGACTAACGTTCCGTAGACGCGTAAACGGCTCACGCCACCGTCCGGGTAGATGCTGAAGCGAAGATGAGAGACGACGCCTGTGTCCAGCAGCTCTTGATCGAAAAAGTGGCGCGTGTGCGCCTGCAGCTTTGTGCGTGGGAGCACTGTGACCCACGGGGTGGATAAGTCGGTCAGAGTTGTGTCGTCCGCGGTATCGCAAGCTTCGAGTGAACAACTCTCGGGGAAATTGCCTTTGAAGTGAGCTGTGTCCACTTCAATTCGATTGATGTGGCCGCGCCTGCCGAGCTTGATGATGACCCAGTCGTGACCTGGACCACGGCGGCGCTTTGTTTCCCATCCGTCGCTCATGTTCGCGGCGCGGCCGGGCATGATCAGGTTCTGATGGTGACCGAAGAACATGTCGCTACAGGAAAGTATGAGGGCGCCGTTTTCTGCCGCGGCGAGATCGATTTGGCCGCCGGCGCGTTTGAGTTGTTCCCAATCGGGCATCACTTCGCCGTACACGCGGAGACGTGCGACGCCACCGTCGGGGAAGATCTTGAAGCGGAGGTGTGTGAGTCGTTCTGCGTAGTTGATTGCGAAAGGATTCTGGCTATCGCCTTTGAGTGGCATTTGCGGCAGGAGCGGCACCCACTGCATGGCATCGCTGGTCAACTCTTCCTGCGATGGCAAACCGGAGATTGTGGCACCTTCGAGCGCGCAATGTTCGGGATGATTGCCGCGAAAGAAGCTTGTGTCGACCACTACGCCGCGAACAATGCCGGGGAGACCGAGACGAATGATGCACCAATCGAACCCCGGCGTACGCCTTCGCCGGCTCTCCCATCCATCCATCCACTTGCCGTTGTCCGTGTACTTGTCGGCAATAAAGATGGGCGCGCTCGCCCTCAGCAAATTCTCTTTGGGCGCAAAAAAATCATCACTCGCCACCAGCACCGCCCCCCCGAGCCGCTCGGAGGCCAGATCGATCAGTTCAGTGAAATCCATAATTAGCCACAAAAAGGCACAAAAGGCACAAAACTTTAAAACGGAAGCCGAAGCTAAGTTAATACAAATTTCCTGATTTGGAGACGTGGTGCTCCAAAGTTGATCAATAGACCATGCTCAATGCGAGATGCGCGCAGGTAGCCTAACAATTGAGCAACGTGCTCATCGACGAGGCAGCGAGCACCCTTGATCTCGCAAATGATTCGTGTTTCAACGATCATATCAGCCTTAAGAAACCCGAGCAGCGTTCCATCTTCGTCAAAAACTCGCACCTTCTGTTGCTGCTCAACGCTGATGCCTTGTTTCCTTAGCCGATGAGCAAGTGCGTTTTCATAGATCTGTTCGCGATGCCCGCTGCGCAAATAATGGTGAATGTCAAAACTCGTCTGACGAATTACGTTGCAAAGCGTGAAGATATCACCGTTGTGAGGTCCGGTATTCATGGTTTTCCTTTCTTTTGTGCCTTTTGTGCCTTTTTGCGGCTTACTCTCTTTTTAGGAGCATGTGGCCTGGTGGCGCGTCGGCAAAGTAGCCGTCATCATATATCTTTTTGCCGCGAAGAAAAGTCTGTTGTACAAGGCCGCTTAGTGTCTCTCCTGCATAAGGAGTGATCTTGTGGCGGTGGTGTAGGGCGTCGGCGGCGACGGTGAAGGGTTGATCGGGATTCCAGATGACCAGGTCGGCGTCGGCGCCTGGGGCGATGATACCTTTTTGCGGCAACAACGAGACTTGCCGCGCCGGATTCGCACATAGCCACTTCGTCACGTCTAATAAAGAAAAGCCACGTCGACGCGCCTCGGTCCAGATAACCGGCAGCCGGAGCTGCAACGACGCAATCCCGCCCCAGGCCTTCATGAAGTCGCCACTCTCACGTAGCTTCATCTCGCCCGGACAAGGCGAGTGGTCGGAAACGATGAAATCAATCGTCCCGTCCACGAGCCCCTTCCAAAGCCGTTCGCGATTCTCCTCCTCACGAATCGGGGGACAACACTTGAACTCAGTCGCACCCGCCGCAATCTTCTCCGCGGCGAAGTGCAAATAGTGTGGACACGTCTCAGCAGTAATCTTAACTCCGTCACCTTGCGCCTCACGCAGCATCGGTATCGCTTCCGCTGACGAAAGGTGAACAATGTGTACGCGCGTCCCGAATTCACGACTCAATCGAATCATCAACTCAATCGCTTCATTCTCAGCCGCCCGTGGTCGCGAATCTAAGAAGATCTCATACTCACTCGAAGATCGACCATTCGCCTTGATCGGCCCCGGCAGCTCCGCATGCACGATCAACAGAGCATCGAGCCGCGTCAGCTCCGGCATCGCTTCGCGCAACTGCTCCTCCGTCACATGCTCAAACTCATCCACACCCGACGGCACCAGAAAACACTTAAATCCAACCACACCCGCTTCCAGCATCGGCGCAAGCTGATCCGTATTCCCCGGCACCACGCCACCCCAAAACCCAACATCTACAAAACAGTCGTTCTGCGCGTGCTCCAGTTTGGTTTTGAACCCGGCGAGCGTCGTAGTTGGAGGAATTGAGTTGAGCGGCATATCGATCAGCGTCGTGACGCCACCAGCCGCCGCCGCAAGAGTGGCACTGCGAAAACCTTCCCATTCAGTGCGCCCAGGCGAGTTGACATGAACATGCGTATCAACCAACCCCGGCATGACGACTGATTCCTCGCCTGCCTCGATCAGTTCACACTCAGGCGCAACGTCGTCATAGTCTTTAATCTCAGAAATCCGCTCTCCACTGATGTAGATCGAACACGGACCAACTGTGTCCGGCAACACAACTCGTCGTCCGCGAACTATCAGATCAGGAGAACTCATTCGAAGATTGGTGGCGGTGGCGGCAGGTTCGACGCTTCGCTGGCGTGCGCCAGTCCAAACACCTGTTCGTACGCCGAAGCTATCGCGCCATACGAGATCGGAAACACCAGAAACATCCCGACATAACAGAACGCCATACCCACCATAGCCATCACTCCGGTAAGCAGGCCCATCGCGAGCAAGCGCCAGAAGTTTCCCATCGCGGCTTTGAAGCTCAACTTCACCGCATCCCAGCCTGCCAGCCGCCGGTCGACGATGAGTGGATATGCGAACGTGAATCCGATGGAGACGATGATGATCAATACGACGACCACTAGCACTATGAGACTAAACGTCCCTAACACGCCCAATAACGGCAGTGGATTGGGGTCGTCTCCCTGAGCGACCAGCACCAGCACGAAGCTCGCGTAAAAAAGAACGTATGTGGGGAGCAAGATGGCGATTATCGGCACCGCGTGCAGCAAGGTGGCAACTACGCTTGGACCAAAGAAGTCGAAGCCTTTAAACAGTAGGCCAAACTCAACCGGCTCGCGACGCCGCCGCGCAAAACACGTCAGGTAGACACCACACATCATCGGCCCCATCAGTATTCCAAGCGGCACCGCCGAGCCGATGAAGAACGCGACAAAGGTCATGCCGACAAATAACCAGTACTGTGGTTTTACAAGTTCCCATCCGGCCTTGATACATTCCACGGGGTCGACTGCTTTTCGGTTGTAGGGGATGTCGAGAGTTGTCATTTTGTTTTTCCTGGAGACGTAGGAGTTGTGTTCAAGGCTGGGGTGGCGATGGCACCGACGGCACCGGACGCCGGTACGGTACGGTGTCTCGACGCACATTAACGCGTTTCATAAACGATTCCGGCGACAGCGCGGTTGAGTAGCTGCCTCCGTATGGCGAACGAAACATCACAGACTTAAAAGGAACGAATGTGTAATACGATTGTCCGGGACTCTGATACCAAAAGCCGGTGTTCTTAAACCGCAGACGGCGCATACGAGCGAGGTGAGTCACCATGGATACGGTTGCTGATCCGTCGTAGATCCTTCCTTCACCGCGATGGCGGCTCCAGTAATCAAAATTATCCGAGCGCTTCTTGTCGCATTCAGAAACGGTGCCGCTCGAGATTCTACGACATGCGCCAACCGATCTTTCGTTAAAGTCCACTTTGCCGTCGCGAATGGTGAGACCGTCGCTATCAATGCGATAGTTTCCCCCTTCGGCGATGACAGCCGTCGTCGACGAGCCCGTGATTGTGATCTGCGGCGCTTCCTTGCGGTCGAACCTCGCGACGTCGAGAATGGCAGAGCCCCGCAACAGCTTGACTGAAATTGAATCGTTCGAGAGTTGTTCAAACAACACTTCCGACGAATGATCAATTCGTAGATGCGTATCGGGAAACAGCATCAGCTCTGCGAAAGTATACTCATCTGTGCGCAACGTATCTCCGGCTTCGAGCTGCGATTTATCAGTAATTTGCTCCCAAATTCTGGATGGCCGGTAAAACTCGACGCCGTCTTCCACAAAAGTAACAGCGCCCGGTCTTGCGGAAACAACGTAGGGGTGGTTGCCGCTGCGCTGCGCTTCGTCAGGCAAATCAACAGACGTTTCGAATCCTTCCTTTTTCTTTTTGGACCACGGTGAGGTGTCCTTGAGGAGCTTGTTGGCTTGAACCAGCGTATCGGCGCGTTCGTGACTCCAACGGTCGAAAGTGTCTTCGTTTTTCGGATCTATATCAGCGACTGTAACGCTGTCGTTTGACGTGACGGCACGTCGTTCTTTCTTCACCTGCCGTCCATTGATCACCGCTTCGCCGTTGCGGACGATTAGTTCTGTTCGCCCGCTCCCAGCGTTGATGCGGAAGATGCCTGGCCCGCCAATAAAGACTTCGGCATCCGGAGTTATGATCCTGATTAGCTCGTAAGCTTCACGTGGGTTGAAAGCACTCGACGTGTCTTTGGTCACGATCTCAAGACTGATGGCGCCCAGGTTCAGCTTCACCTTCATCTTGTCGAAATCGTCGTTGAGGAGCTGCAACTGTGTGTCAGGACCAGCGCGCAGGTAGTTTCCGGGCTGGAGCAATAGTTCGTAATAAGTATCAGCGCCACTTTTGAGGACGTCGTACTGTTCCAACTTGAGGCCGGGTTCCAGATCGTAAGATCCATCCCGCTTGAAAATCACAGAGCCTTTAACGGCATTCACTCGAATGCCGGTCATGAAGCCGTTCAAACTTCCTTGCTGCTGAGCAAGTGCAGGGATCGCAATCATCACTAAAAACAGGCCGCAGATTAACGCGGAGGAAAGCGCTGATGAAACGAAGTCAGTAAGCAGGTTCCGTGCTACTTGCAGGCGATAGTTTGCTGTCGAGCGGATGTCGTCGATAGGAGAGATTTCGCGCGCCAGACTCGTGCAGGCCAGACGGATCGTTTCAGCGTCGGGCTTTCGATCTTTTAATGCGTTTTCTGTTTCCACACAGCGCACGACAATCGGCGCAACGCTGCCGACCGCGATTTTTATTTCTGCAATCTGTTCATTATTAGTTCGACCAACGGCGGCAAAACAGACTTTCGAGATCGCCTGCGCTTTTCGCGTGCCGACTTTGCGATAGTAGTGCGTCAGGCCTGCGGTATTGCGTGGCAGACGAATCCGCGCCAGCAATTCATCCGGCGCGAGGTGCATCTGTTTGTACCCGGTGTGAAAACCCTGGTAGGGAAGCCAGCGCGATCCGCGTGTCGATACGAGTTCGATCTCCGCGTCGTAGGCCAGCAACGCGGGAGGCGAATCCGCAGCGGGTGAGGCGTTGATGATGTTGCCGCCGATGGTGCCGCGATTTTGAATTGCGAGCCCGCCCGTTTCACTTGCAGCCTGGCATAGCATCGGAAATTCACTACGAAGAATTGGATTCGCTTGGATTTCGGTGTAGGTCGTCAGCGCGCCAAGTGTGATGTGTGTGTCTGTTGCTTCGATGCCTCGGAGTTCGTGCAAGCTCCAGATGTTGATGTAGTGTCGATGCGGCAGCTTGCCGGCTTCCAACAGGACCATCAAATCGGTGCCGCCGGCGAATGGCTTCCAAACTCCCGGTTCATTCTTGAGCAGCGCCAAAGCGTCGGCGAGCGACGACGGCGTAGTGAGCTGGTAATTTGGAATAAAGGCTCTCACTTCTGGTAAGCGCGCACTACCGATTCGAAGATCTTCATGTAGCCGGTGCAGCGACAAAGATTTCCGGCCAGGCCGTTGCGAATATCGTATTCAGTTGGTTGCGGGTTGCGTTGCAGTAAATCAACAGCGGCGAGCACCATTCCGGGAGTGCAGATCCCGCATTGCGCGCCGCCGTGTTCGATGAACGACTGCTGTACGGCGTGGAGTTGATCGCTGCGGGCCACGCCCTCGATCGTCGTTATCTCCGATCCATTTACCTGGGCCATCGGAACGAGACAACTATTCACGATCTGCCCATCTATGATCACCGTACACGCCCCACACTCTCCCTCCCCACACCCTTCCTTCGTCCCGGTAAGCTGCAACTGCTCCCTCAACACATCGAGCAGCCGCGCCATCGGAAACACGTCGACCCGGCGTGTTTCACCATTCACTTTGAACTCGACTTGAGTAATGGACATGCTGCTGAGGGCAAGCATACCATGTACTTCATGCTGGATTGGAGCAATTGCCCGGAAGTCGAGCGAGTCGAAAGTAAAGTTAGCGGTGCATGGGTTTTCAAGGGAACTCGTGTCCCGGTGAAGGCCCTCTTCGAGAACTTGGAAGCGGGCGCAACCATCTACCAGTTTCTCGCGTGGTTTCCGGGTGTTACCATGGATCAGGCTGTTGCCGTCCTCAGTCATGCCGAGCAAAGCCTCGCCGAAGTTTAAAGACTCGCACAAAAATCGGAAAGAGATGCCACGGGCTTGTCCCGTGGAGCATCACGATCTCCGCTACACGCCGGCTTAAAAAACCTCGCTTGGATGCCACGGCCTTGTGCCGTGGAGGCTCACGTTCGCAGCTATGTAGCTTCTA
>JAICQI010000113.1 GCA_025937955.1 Pyrinomonadaceae bacterium | reverse complement strand
TGGTTAGGTACGAAGGGGTTTTGAACAAGGAATCCATGATATATGCAAAACGGAGTTCCTACTTCCCTGACATGGATTGAATTACGGGTAACTACAACATGAGCCAAAGCAACCGGTGTTCCAGGGCTACCATCGTCATTGATAGGCGTATGCTGCCCGCTCACAAAATTGCCATTAGGCTCTATTTCGAAGTCCATAGTGCCATCGAAAAAAAGCTCTCCGGCGCTGTTGAGTCCATAGGATGTCCAACGTCCATTAAATGGGTGTGGGTCTGGCATGATCGTCCTCCGATGAATTGAAGTTCTCGTACGTACCCAATTCCGCCCTAAGTCAAGGATCAAGACTAGGCAGCGAAACTGTGGCTATTCTCGTGTGGTGCAAACGTCCAAACCATTTCACAGTGGCATTGAACGGTTTTTACTTAACTGCTTGTGGCATGAAGCAATCAAAGCTCTCTGCTTGAGGATTTCGCTTAATAAGGTTATCCAAATCAAACGCGGCATCCACAAGCGACAGGCATAAACGTCCGGCATTTCGTATCAGAAAAACCAGTTTTGCACGCGTGAACAAAACTGCTCCTGATTCTGCATCAATAAAAGTGATATCTCCGATTTGCGAATCGATTTGTCGATGTAGTGTCGGCAACTGAAACTGTCCAATTCGCTGCAAGACAAAATGGCGAGCCTCACTTTCTGAAGAACACACGTCTACATCGACGCGCACGAGTACCTCAGGCTGTGATTTGTTCTGTAGAAGTGTGACGATAACGGGAGGACGATTCGACGTGCATATTATTTGCGGTCTATCTACGATGTTCCAATGCTCGAAGCCTCTGAGTAGATCACACACGTCCGCGACGGAAACAGGTTCTCTTTTTGAATCTGCTGCCTGCCATTCTTTGTATCGGTAATGGGTTTTGAGGAACCTCAGCAGTCTTCCATTTATTCTTGGACTAGGCTGCATAGGATTTGGATGAATAGGCCTTCTGTCACGTTTGCGATTTGGTGTAGGCCTGAAATTGCTCGGGGTTGGCGGCGGTGACAAGCGGAAAACATATTGCTTTTCGGACGTGGCGCCAAAACGCATATTCGCTGCCAACAGTGATTGGTGTGGAGTTGTGGTTGGATCTTCATCACCATCAACTTCTAAACTGGCATCATAAACATCTTCAGTTTCACTACAGGCTCCTTCCCAAGCCACCGTGTGGCTGGTGAAGGTAATCTTTTCCCAGCAGGTCCGGCCAAACAGCCTAATCGGATTAGTCGTAAAATCTCTGTTGGAACTCATGCTTGATTGCCATAGCTCACACCCCAATATGTTTGAAAAAGTTGAGACGACGGTAGCGAAATCCTGGCAATTCAGCTTTAGTCCTCGACCAACACCTCCACGAAGGAGTTTTAAAAACGCATTACAGTCGAAATGTGGATGGGAATAGTAAGGAGAGGTATCGTAGACGACGCAAAGGGTTTTCTCTAATCCTCGCACT
Source organism: Pyrinomonadaceae bacterium (assembly GCA_025937955.1). Classification (GTDB taxonomy): domain Bacteria; phylum Acidobacteriota; class Blastocatellia; order Pyrinomonadales; family Pyrinomonadaceae; genus PSRF01. The sequence goes on along the minus strand of JAICQI010000113.1, from coordinate 9,793 downwards.
TCTTCCGTTATTCGAACAGCCGCCTGATCGATCGTACGCGTAGTCTTTGCCCACATGCAGGCATAATCCAATACTTCCGCCCAGGGTAATTGTGTGTTGTTCGCTTTCGGCGGAAACTGTGACCAAGGACCCCTGGGCAATCTCAACACCGTATATATTCTGTGATTCGTGGTGTCGAAGCTGGACCAGTCAGAATTAGGCTTAAGGCGGTATTGCCACAACCAGGTCGTAGTGCTCACACTTACTCCGGCATTCCAGATGCCGACATCTTGTAATTCAAAGGTCTCGAATCTCGACTCGCCGTTTTCCTGAAATCTCACTCGCTTCTTTTTTACTGTGCCGAGAACGTTTGTCTTGTGGACTTGTGACTCAGGTAGCAACAAAGAAATTACTCCATGAACCAATTCTCCCAACTCTGACGAAATAGAAGCGCAGGTTGGATCGATGGCGCGAATTTCCAATGCCCCGACACCCGGATCACATTTGAACTTAGCTTGGATCGTTATGCGATTGCCGAGGGTTTCGCTGATGGCATATGCAGCCGGCTCATTGCGAACACTGCGCAGCCACTCGGGTACGAGTATGGGTTCCGTTTCGTTCTTCCGAATGTTTATAGCGTCGTAAGTCGTCGACCATGGGTCGTGATTAAATTTGATTGCGTCGATTAATAGCTTCATAGGCCACTCTCGGTAAGTAAAGAATTAGGCAGACGCGAGAAATAGGAATGGAAAGCGATCGTGTCGCCGTGGGTCGTGTGGCTGCGCATTTATACTGACAACACTCCATTCGGTCAAGGAAAGCCTGCGGTAACACTCCTCTTTTTTTAGTGGCTTAAACGTACGATTTCTTTCACGCAGCTTTAGATTGGACAGTTTGGGGGCAACGAAGATCTCCTTAAGGCATCTTAACGCGCAAGAAGGCTTCATATTAACGTTCCTCTAACCGCAAGGTGGCCCGTCTCCCCGATCTCGCGGCCGTTCGAATTAAAAGGGTGTTCTTAACCAGTCAGTCTCCCCGCAGCTAACGGTCTCCCCGTAGTCCATTTCGCTAATGCGGCTTTCGGCTGTTCTCTGTCCAGCCGGGGCTGTTCCAGGAGTATGACAATGAAGCCAAAGCACCTAATCCCAATTGCGTTTCTCTCACTGCTAATCGCTCTCCCGGTCGGACTCGCGAAGCAGGATAATCCAGTAACACCGTCAAACTACCGTCTCTCCGGTCCTTACACACACAAGAACCTGACAGTCTTTCTTATCCACGGAAAAGATCAGACCAACAAGACATTCCTAACCCTTCAGGAAGCACTCGCGCAAAAGAAGGTGGCGGTTTATGAAACCAAGGACGTGAACGAACTCGCGATCAGGAATCTCTCCAACCAGGACATTTATGTTCAGGCTGGCGACATCGTGCGTGGAGGCGATCAGGACCGCATGATCTCAATCGACTTCATCGTGCCGCCGAAATCCGGTCGCATGCCGATCGCGGCGTTTTGTGTTGAATCCGGGCGTTGGAACAAACGCGGAAAAGAAGAGAACGGTTCGTTCGCAAGTTCGGAGAATGCGGCTCCTAACGGACTCAAACTGGCAGCCAAAAGCGAGAAGTCTCAACAAGCGGTTTGGGACAATGTGAAGGTGGTTCAGGCGAGCCTGAGCGAGAACGTCGGCGCCAGCGTTAATTCGTCTGTCTCGGCTTCGAGCATGGAATTGTCGATGGAAGACTCGAAGGTGAAGGAAACCAGCGCCGCCTACATCAATACGCTCAGCGGACATATGCAAAGCAGATCCGACGTCATCGGCTACGTTCTCGCCATCAACGGTAAGGTGACCAGCGCCGACGTTTACGCTTCGCACGCACTCTTTGCGAAGCTCTGGCCCAAACTTCTCAAGTCAAATGCCGTCGAAGCCATCGCGGCGTTAAACGATGCGGAACACAAACCGGTGACAAGCGAAACTGTGCAGGGATTTCTTGCCGAGTCGGAGAAAGCCACTGCGGAGGCAAAGGACGTAACGCCCCGCGTCAGAATGGTGACGCGCGAAGATGACAAAACTATCTTCTCGGAAACGCAGGACCGCCAGCAAAAGGATGGCTATATCCATCGCAACTACATGCGCAAACAATAGTCACGAAGGAATATTAGCCACAAAAAGGCACATAAAGGCACAAAATAAAAACCTGAATGATGGTTAACTGGTTGTGTGCCTTATGTGCCTTTTTGCGGCAAAACAAAAAACTGGCGAGCGGCTTTGCAACCTCGGCCGCTCGCCTCTTCAAATGTGAGGGATGCACCATGGCATTGGTGGGGTGAGTGACGTAGTCGCGCGTGGGGTAATTGTTCGAAGCGGCTGTCAAGACCTCGTGCCATTGCAAGGTCCTAACCTACACAAGTCCCGCTTCACTAGTTATGACTCGCATGGGCTAAACATTTCAGAAAAATTTTTCGGTAGCGAGTAAGTGAGGACTTACTTGGTTGTTACGCGGAAGGTGTAGTTGTCGATAAACTCGTCCTGCCCCGAGTCCGAAACGCCACTGAGCTTCACCTGGTAGTCTCCCGGACTGAGCGTTTCGCCCGTGATTGTGAACGGCACAATTTGCTGCTCACCTTTTGACTCAATCCTTAGGGTCTCAGTTTGCACCGATTTGTTTTCACGAAACAATTCTGACTTGTACCTCTTAAAGCGTGTATTCGCGACCGCGAGCTCGAGTTTGACGTTGAACCCCTGCGGCGGAACAGTGACGCCCTGTTTTTCCACCAAGCCCGGTGCGAGTTTAACCACCACCACTGGTTTTCGGAACGCTAACCAGCAAAGCAGAACGATTCCGAGCACGGCCACGACCGCCACTGCAAACGCGAGCAGCGAAAAAGACCTTTTCGAGGAAACCGTTTGGTTGAGGTTCGGTACAGGAACGTTTTCCGAAGAAGTAGGGATCGTTTGTGAGCTTAGATGTCTCTTCAGCAGTTGACCAAAGCGCAACTTCTTTTGACGTTCGGCGGTGATCAGAAAGTAAGTCTCAAACTGCTGTCGTTCGGCTTTCGATAAGCCACCCGCGACGTACTGATCGATCAACTCTTCTTCAAGCAACAAAAGCTCTTCGTAAACTGCCGGATCAGACAGAATCCTCTCCTCGAGTTCCGCTCGGGGCTCTGCTTCCAGAGTGCCGAGAAGGTAACTTCTCAATACTTCCGTATCAATGTTGAGGTTCAACTGTCTGTCTCCGCTGAGAGAGGGCCGCTCCTAATGTTAATGACTCAAAAGTGGCACTTATTTCAGCCAAGCTCGTTCTGAATACATTTCGCCATGCAGTCTTGCAGGCCCACGCGAATGCGATAGGCCCTTATTCGTAAAGCATTTGGCGCGATTCCCAACTCCTCTGCCAAACGCTTTCGCTGTTCAACTTTTGCTCCGCCTTCGGCGCCATAGTATTGAAGCAGTAAATACCTGTTCTCCTTGCTCAGGGTTTCAATACAGCGCTCCATACAGCGAAATTCGAGCTCGATCAGGTTTGAATCGGGAGGCGAGGACGGCGACGATTGAGGTGATTTTCTGCGCTTGTACTCCAGGTAGACCTTATTCGCAACACCGAAGAAGTAACGTCCACGATCACCCTCGAACTCCGTACCGAGCTCGTCGAGTTTGCTGATGACCCGGTTGATGGTTTCGTCGGCGAGATCCTCAGCCTCGACGCAGGCACGTCCGGTAAAGATCTTGATCAGGCGCTTCCGAATGTCCTCGTACTTCATCGCGGCTTGTTCACGATCGGTGTCAAGCCAATTAAGTAACCCATCGAAAGCTTCCTGCGACAAAAACCAATCTTTGTGCATTGCGTAAAAACGGAATGGACGGAGTTAATGCTCCTTCTGTTTCAGCGCCCAGAATTGTCGATAAGGATCGGTAAGGATCGCGTAGCTTGGGACTCGCAGAGAGTCACCTAATAGTGAGGACTATGTCAACACCCAAAAGAGGGAGAGTCGGTTTTTATACCGCGGATTAACGTGGATGAACGCAGATTAATGCGTGACCTTCATTGAATAAAGAATTCCGTACATGGCATCTTTATGCCGCTCAAAGTCTTTGCCCTCGGACGCAAGCATGAGATTGATCCCCTGCACCTGGCCCAAATACTTCCGGTACGCGAGCCACTGGAGTCGCCTGTGACCGTCAGGTTTTTCCGGAGCAGCTTCACGAAACTGAACGCCCGCGAGCCCGTCGATCTCAACCATTTTCACTTCGTCAACTTCGCCATTCTTGGCCCGACTCTTCGCTCCCTCGTAATACGCCTGAAGCGAAGCGTCTGTCGGGAAGCTCTCATCCATCGGCGAGATGCTGACTATCAACGAAGCTGCATTCCCGCCGCCCGGCGAGCGCCACATGAACGACTTCGACTCGTTCTCCTCTTCGGTCCAATTCGGTGGGACGGTCCAAGACATTCCCTGACGGTCCCACTTTGCCTGCTGGCCTCCGGCGAGAGCTGCGGTTTGCGCAGCCGTCGGTTGAGCTTTCTCAGCAGCGGCTCCACCAGTGGCGGATGGACCAGAAGTTGAACCACCTTTTTTGAATCTCTCAGAGAGATTGCACAAGGAGAGAGCGAAGCCGATCAGCAACAGCGCCAGGATCTGTTTCATAGTGGGCAGACTTCTACTTCTAAAGGTGGGGGAAAGTCAATACTGTGTTATTCTATGTACCTTCCCTTCTAACCCCCTGTTAAGCCCCTGAGGAATTAACCGTCGCGCGTCTGCGCGAAGCATTCGGAGAATGTCAACATGAAAAACACCGACGTCAGACTGCCGGTCCTGATGCTTGTCTTAGCTCTTGCTATGGCAGTGAGTGGTTGTACGCGTGGTCCAGCGAATAATTCAAATCTAACTGCCAACGTTAACGTCAACGTAAATGCCAATGCGAGCACCGGCGCAAACATCAACGCTTCCACCGCTCCGTCAGTCATTGCTGCTCGCGAACCGGACACCTACAGAGGGACGCTGGTCTTTGCCGCCGAAACTGAAGGCGGCGACAAAGCAATCGGTATCCCAACTCTGTCTGCCGAAGTCGCGAAGAGCGGAAACGATCGGCGACTCTCCTTCAAGTTGCCCGATGGATCGGATCTGGTTTATTTGGAAAAGGCCGGTGTGCAATATGGAATCGCTCCGGCGCGGAAGCAGTATGCAGAGTTGACACCTGAGGCCACTGGATTTCAGCTTCAAAGACTGATGACGCCGGGACAACTAGTACAATACCTTGAACGACTTCGCGGCATCGAATTCATCGGCGAAGAACCACTCACGGGCCGCACAGCGCTGAAGTATCGTTACGCTCGCACTGCTCAAACACAGACGTCGGCCGGCGAAGTTAAGACCGAATCTTTTGTCTATGTCGACAAAGACACGGGACTGCCGTTGCGTGCGGAACTTTTCAGCGAAGCCAGTGGTAATGTACAGGGTGTAAAAGGCGCCAAGGTGGTTGCGGAGATGCGCGACATTCAGACGAATGTCGATCCGAGTCTTTTCGAAATCCCGACTGGTTTCAACAAGGTTCCGGAGGCGCAGGTGAGAGCGCAAGTGAATGCCGTGACGAACACGGTTGCAGCAGTGCTGCGGACGTTGTTGACGAATATGAACACTGCACCACCGCCGTCGCCAACGCCGACTGGATCGCCGGCGGCCAGTCCAAGTCCGAGTCCAACTCCAACTCGTTGAAGGTGAACACATGAGATACGTTGTCATTCTCCTGCTTGGAATTCTGCTCGGCGGCGGCGCTGCCATCTTCTTTTTGGGAGCGCCGCGCGCGCAATTAATGCAGGGCCAGGCAGTGCAGCCGCCTGCACAGGGAGGAAATCCTCCGGGCACGGTCGTGATTGCGCTCGAGCAGAGTTTTATCGATGCCGTGTTGGCGGCGACGTTCTCAGGATTGGGAACGCCGACATTTCAACTGGGCCAGAATCGCAACGGTTCGGAGCGCCTCGAGGAGGCGCTCTTCCAGGGTGGCTGCACAAACTCGATCACGCTCTTGCCTGAAGGCAGCGGCGTGAAGACGGGCGTGCAGCTTCGCAACGGCAACGTTAACGCGCCGATGGCGTTCACCGGCAGCTACAACCTTGCTGGTTGTATGCAGTTCAAAGGGTGGGCCCAGAGCAGTATCAAGTTGTCTTTCGATCAGGAGAAGCAGACTGTTTTTGGATATGTGACTGTTGAGGGCGTGAATCTCGAAGGAGTGAATCCGATTGCGAATACCCTGGTGACGTCGTTTGTACAGGGCGCGATCAATCAACGGGTGAATCCACTCGTGCTCGTCAGTGAACCACAGCTATCGTTGATGATCCCGGTCAAGGCCAGCAACGGCACCGTGAAAGCACGCGCGACGGACGTGCGCGCAGAGGTGCTGGATGGGTCGTTGAAGCTTTATTTGACTTATGAATTTATGGGCGTGAAAGGCGAAGGTACTTAGAACGCAGATTAACTCGGATTACGCAGATTCGCGTTTATCTGCGTAATCTGCGGCTAAAAGTCTTTGCCTTTCGAAGTGGCCCGCGATCTCTTCCGCGGTTTTCCGTCCGACGAAGGGCGTCAATTCCGAGACGCCCGCGCGTGAGATGCGCTGAATCGAACCGAAGTGTCGTAACAGTCTCCCTTTCCGCTTATCACCCACACCCGGAATTGCCGTCAGCTCAGAAGTAAAATCACGCAGTTCACGACGTTTCCGATGATAAGTAACCGCGAAGCGATGCGTCTCATCGCGAATCATTTGCATCAGCCGAAGTATCAGCGAGTGAGAGTCGAGATAAATCGGCTCGTCTTCACGATCTTTCATCAACAGGTACGCGACATCGTTGTGTCGCTGCGGCGGCTTGACGATGCCGACCATCGGAATCGCTTCGAGCCCGAGCTCGCTCGTCGCATTCGCCGCGGCGTTTAGTTGCGCTCTGCCACCGTCGATCATGATCAAATCCGGCAGCGGCTTTCCTTCTTCGAGCAACCTGCGATAACGCCGCGTCACCACCTCGTGCAATGAAGCAACATCATTCGCACCCTCGACGCCCCTGATCCTGAACTTGCGATACTCGGAACGATTCATCTTACCGTTGTCGCAAACCACCATGCCCGCGACATTCTCCGCGCCCTGAATGTGCGAGATATCAAACGACTCGATACGCGCAGGAAAATGCGGCAGCTCCAGAGTCTCCTGTAGCTCTTCCAGCACGAGCTTCATGTCAGGCTTGAGAATTCGGAAGCGCTGTTCGAAAGCGAGCTTGGCGTTCTTGTCGACCAGATCGATCATGTCGCGCTTCTCGCCACGCTGCGGATCGTAGACACGCACACGACGACCTTTTCGCTTCGTCAGTGCTTTCTCGAGTAGCTCGCGATCGGAAAAATCAACAGGCACATAGATCTCGCGCGGCACGTAGTCTGAAGCGTAGTATTGCGACAGCACGTCGCTCAAAAACTCCGCCGGATCGAAAGAATCTTCAGGCAAGTCTTCCCAGAAGAATTCTCTGCGTCCGACGATGTTGCCTTCGCGCATCGTGAACAGCTGCAATGCGAGTCGCTGTCCTTCGCGGTAGTAGCCGAAGATGTCGATGTCGCTTTCGGAAGTGGTGGCCATCTTCTGTTGTTCCGAAAGCCGGATAACTGTCTTGCGCAGATCTCGATACTTCGCGGCGAGTTCGTAGTGCGTGGCGTCGGACGCTTCGAGCATGCGCGTCTCGAGCATGTCGGCGAGCTCCCTGTTTCGTCCTTCGAGCAATAGCCTGACGTCGCGCACCGCTTCCTGATACTGTTCAGGCGTGCACAATCCCTTGACGCACGGACCAAGGCAGCGTTTGATGTGATACTCGAGACACGGCCGCGGCGCCTTGCCGTCGATCTCGATATCGCAGGTGCGCAACTGAAACGTGCGGTTGATCAAATCGATGGTCCTGCGTGCCAGGCTTGCAGGCAGGAACGGACCAAAATAGAGGGCACCGTCGCGCTGAATCCGCCGCGTGATTACGACCTTCGGAAACGGCTCATTGATCGTGAGCTTCAGGTGCGGATACGACTTGTCGTCCTGCAGTTTGATGTTGTAGCGCGGCTTGTGCTGTTTGACGAGCGACGCTTCGAGTATTAAAGCTTCGACTTCGTTGTCGGTAACGATGAACTCGAGGTCCGCGATCTGGCCGACGAGGGCATCTGTTTTACGGTCGAAAGGCCGTGCGCGAAAGTACGATCTGACGCGGCTGCGGAGGTTCTTCGCCTTGCCGATATAGATCACCTTTCCCGCCGCATCTTTGTGCAGATAGACGCCGGGCGAAGACGGAATTTCCTTGAGTTTCTCTTCGATGGCCACGATGTTGAGATGCTATTTTAGCCTAGTAAAATGCATTTTCCACTTACGCTTCCGGCAAACAAACCGTTCGATGCCATTGGATTTGGCCTAAACGCCGTCGATCACTTGATCGTGGTGCCGGAGTATCCGGCGTTTGACACGAAAATCCGTCTGCTGGAGCACAAACAGTCTGCCGGAGGGCAAACGGCGACGACGATGGTTTCGCTGCGCCGCCTGGGTTTGAAGACTGCTTACGCGGGACGCTTTGGATCGGATCCGGAGGGGCTGTTTGGATTTCAAACGTTAAAAGATGACGACGTCAACGTCGACTTTGCCGAGATAGTCGAAGGAGCGCGAAACCAGATCGCGTTCATTACGATTGACGCGCGGAGTGGCGAACGCACGATCGTTTGGGACCGTGACGACAGGCTCGCATACAAGCCGGAAGAGGCGCCGGTTGAGTTTGGATCGCTGGGGCGAGTGTTGCATCTCGACGCGCACGATCCGCCTGCGTGCGTGCGCGTGGCGCAAGCCGCGCGGGAGAGCGGAACAATCGTTTCGGCTGACATCGACAACGTCTACGAAGGGCTCCCTGAGCTGCTGCCGTTGATCGACATCCTGATCGGTTCGAAGGAGTTTCCTCGACGCGTCACTGGAATCACTGACGAACGCGCGGCGCTGGTTGAGTTGAAAGCTCGATATGGTTGCGCGCTGGTTGGCATGACCATCGGCGCTGCGGGCGCTGTCGTTTACGGTGACAGAACTTTCATTGAATCGCCAGGCTTTGAAGCTCCGGGCGGTTGCCGCGACACAACCGGCGCCGGCGACGCTTTTCACGGCGGCTTTCTCTACGGCTTACTGACCGGCCAGGACATCGGGACAAGCTTGAAACTCGGCAACGCAGTAGCAGCAATAAAGTGCAGCGCCCTCGGCGCGCGCACCGCGCTCCCGACGAACTCCGAACTCGATCAATTCCTGCTTACCGTCTTTTCCTAACAAGTCAGGAAGAGGGACTTGCCCCCGCTCACTGAATCGCGACAGCGGGGGCAAGTCCCACTTCCTGACTTGTTAGGAGGGGCGGCGCTCGGCGTGATATAAACCTCTCCGCACGCCACCAGAATCGAATCTGCATTCTTATCAACTGAGGGAAACATGAAACTCCTTTTATTCATAGCGAGTGTCCTGCTCCTGGTGCTAATGCCTGCGCCCGCATCGCAACCTACACAGTCGGCCGCCGACGTCGTCTTCAAAAACGGCAACGTCTACACCGCAAACGACAAATCGCCCAAAGCGCAGGCGATCGCCGTCAAGGAAGACAAGATTGTTTTCGTCGGCACAAACGAAGCCGCGCAGAAATACGTTGGTCCAAACACGCGTGTCGTCGATCTCAAAGGCAACACTGTCCTGCCCGGCTTCACTGATTCACACCAACACCTCTCCGGCGTCGGCCAGCGCGAGATGACTCTCAATCTCGAAGGCACCACCAGTCTCGACGATTTTCT
>JAICQI010000071.1 GCA_025937955.1 Pyrinomonadaceae bacterium | reverse complement strand
CTCAACGACGACCGCATCCACCGGCAACCAACCTTTGAGATCTATGAAGTTGGTAATCACAGGAGCTTTGAATCTCGAAAAAGCGGGGGCAAGCCCCTCGTCCTGACTTGTTCTAATTAAACTGTTCCGATTTTTCTTAAACTAAATATTTCTTAACTAAAAGCGAGCCCCAAAAAAGAACAAGTCAGGAAGAGGGGCTTGCCCCCGCTGTCGAGTTGTGCCAAGGAATTTTGCCGAAGCTTTGCAAACAAAACATGCATGGCGATCCGGTATAGACGTCGGGTGTTAAGGCTTGGGCGCGGAGCGCTTCGAGCGCGGCCTTTCTGCGTTGCAACTGCGCGGCGGCCAGGGCGGTGAATTTGGCGTAAGCCGAAGCAAACGATTCAACATTCAAATCCGCCACTACGTCGCTCTCCTCAGCCGCGCCCCGAAAGCCGGAAAGATTGCAGCACAGCGAGAGACGCCCGCGATAATCGATATTCATGCTTGCGCCTGCGAGCGGTGCGCAGGGCGGACGCGATTCATCGACGTTGTAATAACCGACGTCGATGCCGATGTTCATCTTGAAGATGCGAGCGAGAATCGCGATCTCCTGCTCAGCGGTGCGCTGTTCTTCGAGAGTCAACGCGGAGTTGTCCGCAACGGCGCTCGAAGTCGGCATTACGTGCACGAAATGCAGTGACGCAGCGCCCATTCGCGCTGCGAAGATCGCAATCTTTTCGAGTTGGTCCACCAGGTCGCGACGAATCACGATCTTGATTCCAAAAGGCAGGTGCGACATGTAGCAACGCGAAAACGCACGCACGAGGCGATCGAACGATCCGTTACCGCGCCAGCGATCGTGATCTTCGCGTGTCACGCCGTCCAGGCTGAAAGCGACGTGTGAAACGGAATCGCGACTCTCCTGGAGCGCCGGCCACACTCGCTCGAAGTGCCAGCCGTTGGTAACGAAGCTGACTGTCAGGCTCGCATCGCCGATCGACTTTATCGTTTCCGCAAACTGCGGATGAAGAGTCGGCTCGCCGCCGGTGAAGTTGATGCTGGTGATGTTGGCGGCAGTGCGAGCTTCAGCAAGCACGCGACGCAAAAGCTCGATAGGAAAGAATTCGGCGTGTGAGCTGTAGAGGTTTTCGTCAGCGCGGAAACAGTAGCTGCAATGCAGATTGCAGATATTAGCCAGCTCGACGCTCAAGCGCCGTGGTCCATAGTCGCCGCCAAACGAAGTCTCGGTTTCCATTAGGGTTAGGCGTGGGGTGGCCACGGAGGGCCACCCCTACAAGTGATCTTCGTAATCGTGGTCGTCGTACCGTTCGTTTTTGGGGTGGCCCTCCGTGGCCACCCCACGCAGCACCTCGGCAGCGTGGCCGGGAGCGAGTAGATCGCTCCCCGCGGAGAGATCAAAGCCGGTCGCTTGTCGTGCCAGCGCGGAGAGCACTTCAAGATTAGCACCGGCGATCGCGGTATCGTAAGTGGCCCATGGACATGCTCTGATCAGTCGCGTCATGGTTTCCGCTTGCGTTAGCTTACTGAGCAGTGACTTCTTCTCACCGCTCAAAGTAGTGAATAACAACACGCCTGGCGAAGCTTGTGTTCGTCGCTGTGATCCAAACACGACCTCCGGTTCGAAACAGCTCTTTAACGGTTGGTCCGTGTTTACCGCAAAGAAAGTGCGAAAACCGCGCGCCTCAACTTCACCATTGACCAAACTCAGCAACAAGTTATCATCAGAAAGATACGGCCATCCCGCACGCCCCAGATTCAGCGTCAGCGTTGACTTTCCACTACCCGATGGACCAATGATCAGCACGCCTTTACCGTTGTCAGGATTAACTACGCCGGCGCTATGAAGGTCAAACAGCCCAAAGCGTCGCAGCGCCGCACAAACCGCAAAAGAAGCGATCGTCGCCAGCAAAGGATCTCCTGGGCCAGGCACCTCCGCCAGTGAAATGTCGACCGTGAGTGGCGTGCTACCAACGAGATGCATCACCGAATCACCCAGCGCGAGATAAACATCGGCCCCCGTGGTGTAGCATCGTCCACCTCCAGCAATTTCAAACTGATTCAGATTGCTGGGGTGTTCAGCCAGCTTAACGCCGCAAGTGAAAGTAATGCGAATGTCGGGTGATTTGTCGGGCTCGTAGATCCGAGTCAGTTGCCAGCCTGCAAAGAGAGGAATGATGAGGTTTCGTAGTCGTATATCGGGACTCTCGACAAATAGCAACCGACCGGCGACCGAGTAAAAAGCGCTGGACGCCGGCCGGTCAGAGACCTGATTAACTTTCATGCAACCAAAATTTCTATTGCTTAGTTGGTTGCGCCGCTGGTAGCCGCTTGAAAGAACGTTGTTGCTTCAAGAACATCAACAGGCACCGATATTGTCGGCTCGACAAACGCCTTCTTAATCTCGCTGCGTTCCCCGCTTACAACATTCGCACTGTGCAAACCAGCGATCTCTTCGTTGATAAGCTCGTTTTGCTTAGCCAAGTTTAACGCCTCCTCGAGTCAGTGTAGTTAATATATGTTCTTGATCGACTCATGGCAAACAAAAATTTGGACCAGGCGTCGGTTCAAGTACAAACGATTTAAGGGTTCTGCTGAGTCGTTTTAGCTGGTTCAGCAAGAACCAACCGCAAAGCTCGTCTTTCGGCGCGTGTAAGATCGGCACGAAGAAACAGCCGAATATTGGGGGACAGTTGCCGAACCGCATCCTCTACTGGGAGTTTAGAGATATCAGCATCAACTATCGAACTGGTTAGTTCCTGAATGTCAACCGGAATGCCGAGCTCTTCACCGATCTTTAGCAACACTAAAGACAGCGGCTGCTTTTTGGCTTTGACCGTTAGCAGATTGTCCTTGAAAAGGATCTGAAGGGGCTTCTCCTTCTCGTCGGCTTCAGCTTCCGGTTCAACTCCATCTTCCGTATTACCTTCAATCAACATTGACTGGTTCGATCCATTCACTACAGCAGTCAACGGTGGTTCACCCTGGTTCGCATCGTACAAGTAAATCCCCAGCGCTTTGGGCTGCTCGCCGGAGTTGATTTCGTAATCCACGTAGACCGTGGGCGACATCAGCTGGAGCGCGGGTTCGAGCGTGAGTTGGCTGAACTCGATTGTAAGCAATTCGTTCTGTCGTTCTGTCCCAAGAAAGATCGGCACTTTCAATCGTTTCGAAAGTTCCTGGGTGACCTCTAATACTTTGGCTTTTTCGGCTTTGAGTGAGATGTTCAGGATCGGTCGAGTCTTTACTGTCAGTTCAAACGGAAGCTTCGGTTTCGCTTCTTTTTTTGCGTCAGCTTCGGGGTGTGTTGGTTTTTGGGCCAGCGCGATGGTGAACGACGTGAGGCACACCAAAACGGTCAAGGTAATACCCTTCGCATAGTGATACAGACCTGTGCGTTTCAAAATTCGGTTACCTGTGTCCTTTGCGTATTGAGCAGTTTCGCTCCAGGCGACTGACCCGCCTTCGATTCAGGTGAAACTAACACGTGGCAAAAAATCCGTCAAATTTTCGTATCTCCGGGCTTGAATAGTAGACGGAAAGGTCGCAGGAGGTAATAAGCGAAACTCAGCTTTGCGGGAAGCGCGCGGGCGCCGAGATCGCCGTCGGTGGGCCGAAGCATGTGCAGGACGTAACGAGCGCGCGCGTTGAGCGTTTTTCGCACGCCGAGGTTGTATTTGAAGATCTCGCGTGAAGTTGCTGGCACGTGGGTTGTGCCACTGAAAAGATGCTCGACGATGTTTTCTGCTAACGAAGGCAGTCGTTCGTCAGCGTTGCAGCGTTGCTTCACTTCGAGAGGCAGCAACGCGTCGAGAAGTCGCTCGGCGAGATAGAGACCGAGTAGAAACATGCGCTCGCTGTCGGCGTCTGTGGCGCGTTTCAGTAACGCGTTCCAATCGACGCTACGCCGCGAGACCAATTCGGCAACGTCGCAGATCCAGCTGAGGCGTTCCCAAAGATGACGCGAGCCGTGGACGCACAACGAGAACAGCAGATCTTCCGCGGAGAGGGTTTTTACTTGCGTGCCGTTGAGGTTAATGGTTACGAGGTTTTGCCACAGCGTATCGGCGTCGACAGTTGAAGCGAACAAGTGCGGCGCGACTTCCCAGTGCAACTCGACGATCAAGCGGTGATTGTCCCGCGAGAATTGCAGGTTGTGTTGTGTGCGTAGCAAGAGTTCTTGCTGACTGAGTGAAAGAGCTTTGGACGGCGTGTAGTCATGGGCCAACAGGATCTCGCGCGCTTTCAGCACATCGGTTTTCTTGACGATGACGTCGAGATCCACGAAGCGACGCAGCGCGAGGTTGTCGTATGCGAAAAGAGCGAGGACAGGACCTTTGTAAGGGATGGCTTCGATACCGGACTCGGCGAACGACGTGATGAGGCGGCAGAGCTCGGCGGTAAGGATTGTATTGCGCGCGGAGTTCTCGAGGTAGTGCTTCTTTAATTGAGACAGCTTCTCCGCGGGCACGAGATCTGCAGCGTGTCGCTCCAGTTGCGAATAGACCAAGGGCACGACCGAGTGGCGGCGTGCGAGCAGAAAGAGATACTCCCAATCGACCTCCGCCGCCGCAATCTCCCGCACCCGCGCGCTCGCCTTCGTCCGCGCACAACAGAGCAACAACTCGTGTTCGATCTTGATCATCTTTGTAGGGGCGGCCCTCCGTGGCCGCCTGTGGTGCACAATTCGATCGACGGGCGGCCACGGAGTGCCGCCCCTACAGAACGGTCCAGAGTACAAAAGCCCCAGCTACTCATTTACTTTGAGGACGGCTAAGAACGCTTCCTGCGGGATCTCGACGCGGCCCACTTTCTTCATGCGCTTCTTGCCTTCCTTTTGTTTTTCGAGGAGCTTGCGCTTGCGCGTGATGTCGCCGCCGTAACACTTCGCGATCACGTTCTTGCCGAGCGCCTTCACCGTCTCACGCGCGATCACCTTGTTGCCGATCGCGGCCTGGATCGGAACTTCGAACAGCTGCCGCGGAATCAACTGCTTCATCTTTTCCGCCAGCGCGCGTCCCTTCGGTTGTGCAGTGCTGCGATGAAGGATCAGCGACAACGCATCAACCGGCTCTCCGGCGACGAGCACGTCCAGCTTCACGAGATCGCTTTCCCAATACCCGGCGAGGTTGTAGTCGAGCGAAGCATAACCACGCGACACCGATTTCAATCGATCGTAAAAGTCGAGCACGATCTCGTTGAGCGGCAACTCATACGTGAGCATCACACGATTCGAGGTGATGTACTCGAAACCTTTTTGCATGCCGCGTTTCTCTTCGAGCAACGGCAGGATGCCGCCGAGATGTTCGTCAGGTGTCAGGATGACGGCGCGAATCACAGGCTCTTCGATCTTCGCGATGCGTCCCGGGTCGGGCATCTTTGCCGGCGAGTCAATCTCGAGGACCTGCCCGTCAGTGGTAGTCACCACGTAACGCACGCCCGGCGCCGTCGTGATCAGATCGAGGTTAAACTCACGCTCCAAACGCTCCTGCACGATCTCCATGTGCAACAACCCGAGAAAACCACATCGGAAACCAAACCCCAATGCCGTCGACGACTCGGGCTCGTAAAAGAACGACGCATCGTTTAGCCGCAGCTTATCGAGTGCGTCGCGCAATTCCTCGTACTGCGCCGTGTCCACCGGATACAAGCCGGCAAACACCATCGGTTTGATCTCCTGGTAACCCGGAAACGGTTCCGTCGTCGGTCGTGCTGCCTCGGTGATCGTGTCTCCAATCTGCACGTCGGCCACCGCTTTGATCGACGCAGTCAAAAAACCTACTTCGCCGACACCCAATTCACTGATCGGGGTTGGCGTCGGTCGATTTACGCCGAGCGTTTCGACCTGGTAGTCACGACCCACAGCAACGAACCGGATCTTCATACCCGTACGTATCGTGCCGTCGATCACGCGAAACAGCACGATCACGCCGCGATACGAGTCGTACCACGAATCGAAAATCAGCGCTTTGAGCGGACCGTTCGGATCGCCTTTCGGTGGCGGCACGTCGCGCACGATTGCTTCGAGCACATCGCCCACGCCCTCACCGGTCTTCGCGCTGGTGAGAATAGCGTTGTGTGTTTCCAGTCCGATGAAATGCTCGATCTGTTCGATCGCTTTTTCAGGCTCGGCGCCCGGCAAGTCGATCTTATTGATCACCGGGATCAACTCGAGATTGTTTTCGATCGCGAGGTAGGTGTTCGCGAGCGTTTGTGCTTCGACGCCCTGCGAAGCGTCGACGATCAGCAGCGCGCCTTCACAGGCGGAGAGTGATCGCGAAACTTCGTAAGAGAAGTCGACGTGACCCGGCGTGTCGATCAAATTGAGCACGTAGTTTTGTCCGTCCTGGGCTTTGTAATCGAGCCTGACGGCGTGCGCCTTGATGGTGATGCCACGTTCGCGTTCCAGGTCCATGTTGTCGAGCACCTGGTCCGACATTTCTCTTTCGGACAGGGCTCCGGTGAGCTCGAGCAGGCGGTCGGCGAGCGTCGACTTGCCGTGATCGATATGAGCGATGATTGAAAAGTTGCGAATGCGAGCGGGATCCATCTTAAAACTTAATCCGGGAAATTCTCGTTGACGTAGTTGCGCGCTTTCTCGGGCGTGTCCATTGATTGAATGAAATCAGTGTTGCGAATGGCCCAGCTCACGTGCTCTGCAACGAACGTTTGATAGTTAGGTCCGGGGGTGAAGTCATCATCCATTAAACCGATTTTGACTGTAACGCGCCGGAGCAGTTCTCCATCGCCGGTCATGCTGGCAGCCTGATAGAGCTTGTGCTTGTCGTCTTCCGACATTGAGCTGGTGTCGGTTGCAGACGAGTTGTCGTTTGTATTTGAGTTCAGATCGGAATTGTCATTGCTGTTGGAATTACTATTAGTATTGATGTTGAAGTTGTAGTTGCGATTCGCGGTATCCCGTTGGCTCTGGGCGTAATAAACGAAATAGATCACGCAGCCAACGATCGTCACAACGATCAGTCCCAAACATCCTGCACCACCACAACCGAGAGCAATCTTCTGATTTCGATTCATTGTTTTGCCCCAAAAAGGAGGAATTTATTTAGCCACAAAAAGGCACACAAGGCACAAACTATCTAATACTTTTCATCCACGACACGCAGCGTTCAAGGTGGGTGTGCATCGTGCCTGCGTCAGCGTGATGCATGTCGCCGTGGCCCGGCAAAACCCACTCGAATTCATAGCTCAGAAGTTTTTCCATCGAGCGCGTCTGTTCGGGCCACGAATACCAGGCGACGCTGCGGAATGCAGTCAGGGTCTGGCGCGCTGGTGACCACGCCAGGTGATCGCCGGTGAAGAGAAACTTATTCTTATAAAGATAAACGACGTGACCGCGCGTGTGTCCGGGTACGGGAATGACGAGCAGATCGTCGTCGAGTTGCACCGGCTCTTCGCCTCGAATCACTTGCTCAACGCCGAGACGAGCGGCGCCGTCGTCTGCGTGCATCAATCGCCGGCAGTTGAATCTTTGTCGAAAAAGCTCGTGATCCGCGACGTCGTCTTTGTGCGTCAACAGCATTTGGCTGACGCCGCCTAACGCTTCGATCCGTTTGATCAACTGGCTCGCGAACCGCGGCGAATCGATCAGCACGTTGCCACCTTCGCTTGCCGGGCGAGCAATCAAATAGCTCCAGGCGCCGAAGCTGGACTCAGAAGTGAAACCACAGAAGTAGACGTTATCGTCAAGCGGCAGCGGGAAAGCGTCGATGCCGATGTGTGCGTCGTGTCGTTGCGTGGCGCCAATCGATCCGGTGGGACAGGCGACGAGCGCCATCATTGCCCGCCTCACTTCGTCGTCGGTTTCGGGTTGATGATGCACGCTGCACTGATCGCCATGATCGCGAAAGATATCAGGCGCCAACTGGCTACACGTATCGCAATCGATGCAGGTGGAATCTACAAAGAAATCCCCAGGCACATTCTCCGGTAAACGTTGTTGCAGGCTAGCCACGAATAGATAGTAGCACTAGCCGCAGATTTTCGCGGATGAACGCAAATCTGATCCGCTTTCATCCGCGAAAATCTGCGGCTAAAGATCGAACTCGTTAATGAGCCTGTGAAGGTAGGATCGACTTATGCCGAGCTTTTTAGCTGCAGCGACTTTGTTACCTTCCGACTTCAAAGCGCTCACGATCATCCTGCGCTTCAGTGCTTCGACCGCGCCCTCGAGAGTACTTTCGTCTCCCGGCGTCGTCCCCGGCAGCGCACGCAGCATCTTCTCCGGCACAAACTCCAGCCCGAGCGTTGCAGTGTTGCTCAGCACGACGAGACGTTCGATCAAATTCTCCAGCTCGCGCACGTTGCCCGGCCAGTTGTAATCCAACAACACTTCCACCAGCGCCGGATCCAGCTCAGGCGTCTGCTGCTCATATCTTTGCGCGGACTTCGCCGCAAAATGCGCCGCCAGAATCGGAATGTCATCCGGACGCTCGCGCAGCGGCGGCAAAACGAGCGGCACAACGTTGAGCCTGAAGAACAAATCCTGCCGGAAACGGCCTTGCGCCACTTCCTTTTCAAGATCGCGATTCGTGGCCGCGATCAAACGAATGTCGACGGGCAGCGTTTTGGTTCCACCCACACGCTCAAACTCACGCTCCTGCAACACACGCAACAACTTCACCTGCACCGCGGGACTGAGCTCCCCGATCTCGTCGAGAAACAACGTCCCGCCATCAGCGAGCTCAAAGCGACCTTTGTGAGTTTGCAACGCCGAAGTAAACGCACCCTTCTCGTGCCCAAACAATTCCGATTCGATTAGCGACTCGGGCAGCGCCGCACAACTCACCGCCACAAATGGTCCACCAGCGCGCGGGCTCTCCTGGTGAATCGCACGCGCCAGCATCTCCTTGCCCGTGCCGTTCTCACCGCTCAACAACACCGTTGCACTCGTTGCAGCAACTGATCGCGCCTGCTTCAACACTCGCTCCAATGCCTGGCTCGTTCCCGTCAAATGCGCGAACCCCGGCGGGCGCGACAACTCATCGCGCAGCCTGCGGTTCTCAATCTCGAGCTGCCGCATGCGCGCCGCCTGGTTGACGATGTGCAACAACTCGCCCGGGTCGAGTGGCTTCTCAAAAAACCCGTACGCGCCGCGCTTCACCGCCTCCAAAGCCGCACGCTTCGAATCACTGCCGGTGATCACAACCACCTGGAGCGGCGGGTCCTGAGACCGCGCGATGTCGATTAGCGCCAGTCCGTCGGCGATGTCGTGCACGTTTGGCGGCAGGTGCAGATCACTTACCACCACGTCGATCTCCTCGTCGTTGATTAGTGCAGATGCTTCGTCACGAGACGCCGCTTGCAGCACCCGATAGTCGGACGTCAGCGCCCAGTAAAGCCCACTACGCACCGCGTCGTCATCATCGACAACGAGTACAGTTCCTTTGGGCTGTGGTTGACTGCTCATCTCTCGGAACGAAATTGGTGTTACAACAGACTAAGCCACCGCACACGTGCACCAAAATTGAAGCTCCTGGGCGAGTACTGCTTAGAGGAACCGGCGTAACGGGCATGTATTTCAGAAGAGCTTTTGCCGCGCTACTTCTTAGTTACGCTTGTCATGTGGGACGGATGGTAGCACGACGCGAAAAGTCGTTCCAGCGCCTTCGACTGAATCGACGTCGATCGTACCGGCGCTGGCCTTGATCACTTCGCGACAAGTGTAGAGCCCAAGACCGATGCCGGTTTTCTTGGTAGTGGCGAACGGACGAAACAGCCGTGTTTCGATGAACGTTCGGGTCATGCCGCTCCCTGTGTCGCTGACGGAAAACGTTGGTGCGCCGCTCGGCGTCTGTCCAGCTTCGATCGTGAGGGTGCCGCTTTTATCCATCGCTTCGAGAGCATTCAAAACAAGATTCTCGATCACTTCTTCAATCCGGGCCGCATCAACCAGCGCGTAAAGACTCGACGGCAATCGCGTGACGATCTTGTGTTTGCCACGCATCGGCTCGGCGGTCATCGCGATGACTCGTTGCAGGATAGGCACAAGGTCAACATTCGCAGGCCGTTTGTGTTCACCGCTGAGGCTCGTCAACGGTTTGCCGAGTCGCGCTACGAGTGCTTTGAGTTTGTCGGTGGCGCCGGTAAGGCCTTTCATCGCGTCGGCGCGGAATTGCGGATTGTCGAAGTGTCGCTCCATGTTGCCGACAGTCAACGACAGCGCCTCAATCGCATTTTTCAGATCGTGTGTCAGCATCGCCGAAATCCGAACGAACGACTCAAACTGGCGCGATTCTTCCTCGCGCGCGATTTGTGCACGTAGACGTTCGGTAACGACGTTGATGTTGTCTGCGAGGCCGCGCGCGTCGTCACTCGATTGCAGGATGATGCGACGGTCCAACTCGCCTTTCGCGATCGCAGAAAGATCTTCGCTGACTCGCGCGAGGCCACGTGTACGTTTTTGCACGTGGCGTTCGAGTAGCCACGCGGTGGCGAGAGCGCTGAGCAGTGCCAGAACCAATCCGGCGATGCCCCAACGATGGGCGCCGGAGATTAGCGCAGAACGATTGCGCGCCACCGCTACTGAAACGTTTAGTCGTGGAATCGGTGCGAAGGCAGCAACGTAAGAACCTGATGCCGAGTTGAATTGGCCCACGCTGTTCTCGTGGGCTTTCATGGCGTTCGCGATTGACTCGAATTCCGGGTTCTCCGAGTGATAAACAACCGAGCCGGCGCGATCCAAAACAACAATCATCGATCGCTTGCTCGATTCGAGTCCTCGTCCCGCGATTGTGAATACGGAGTGCAGATCGAGCACGCCTACCAGCGCGCCGATGTTGGTTGCTCCGTTTTCGCTGTGGATTGGCGTGGTGTATTGAACGGTCGAAGGTGAGTCGCCGGGCTTGTCGAGTAGGATGTTACCTTGCAGTCCCCAAACACGTTGATCGGGTTGAGGTGCGTTGGCCGGCTGGCTGTTGGCTATGCGAATCGGTAGTGCCTGCCGGTCACGATCGAACACAGTCAAGCTTTTAAGGCACCTGTTGAGATCCAAATGAGAAGTCAGCCGTGTCAGATCTCCGCTCTTATCAGTGAGCTGTTGCTGAACGTCTGAATTGAGTGCCAATCCCATGATCACCCTCTCTTGCTCAGCGATCACATCGTCAACGCCGACGTTGAATGAGTCGAGATCGTCCTGCACGGCCGCAGAAAGGGTGGAATCGACTGCGCGGATGCCGTTCCAGTAGTTCAACCCCGCCAGGAGCAGCAGCGGGATGGCGCCGAGGACGAAATAGGTGAGAAGGGGTCTGGGTCGGGTCATATTTAGTTTTAGCCGCAGATAAACGCAGATTTGCGCAGATCTGCGTTTATCTGCGGCTAAATTCGCTCTCTGCCGAACTCGTGTAGCAGTGGAGCGAGCTTTGTGATGAGCTGATCGTGCGACACGAAGTTACTGGCGACCAGCCCGTTCCGATTTTGCACGTCAGGAACGTTGTAGTTCAAAGGATAGCCAAACAGATCGGTCATGCGCCCGCCTGCTTCGGTCAGGATCACTTCCGGCGCACATGTGTCCCACTGCTTAGTTCGTGACGAGAGATGGATGTACACGTCACACTGCTGCTCGATCAGCAATCCGATTTTTATTCCGACGGAGCCACGCTGCACTTCTTCCTTGAAACCAAACTGCGTTACGACCTTGTTCATGCGCGGGCTCCGGTGTGAACGGCTGGCCGCCAAGCGCATCTCTGATACCTCGCGTTTTGTGGAAACGTTGGCGCGCTCTGGCTCAAATTTAGGACGTTCGATCCACGTTCCTTGTCCGCGCACTGCGCGATAGAGCACGCCCGGCAGCGGTTGATAAACCACGCCAAGAGCGCACTGTCCGGCTTCACTAAGTCCGATCTGGACCGCGAAATCGCCGTTGCCGTCGATGAAACCGTTTGTGCCGTCGAGTGGATCAACCATCCAAACACGAGACTTCTCAAGACGATGTTCCGTATCGACTGACTCTTCCGCGAGGATTCCGTCGTCGGGAAACTCACGCTTCAAGCGTCCGACGATCAGATCGTTGGCGATCGTGTCGGCCTGTGTGACTGGTTCGATATCGTCAGCGGAGGTCTTTTGTCTGATGTTCAGCGGACCTTCGTAGTGTTCGAGGATCGCCGCGCCGGCCGCGCGCGCCAGTTCGCACGCGACACGCAGTTCGCGATCGTAGGTTTTGTGTTCGAGTGCCGTCGTCATGCTATTCGTGCAGCATCGCGGATCGCTTCTACTGTCGCTTCAATGTCCGCTTTCGTGGTGCGAAAGTTTGTGATGCAGGCGCGCAGCGCGAAGCGTCCGTTTACAGTCGCATTTGAAACATACGCGCGGCCGCCTTTTTGCACCAGCGCCATGATGCGTTCGTTCAATTGATTCAAATCTGCATCGCTCATGCCGGCGCGTGGCACGTAGCGAAAGCAACAGATACTCAACTCGACTGGTGCGAGTAGTTCGAAGTCATCGGCGTTGGAAACGAGCTCGCCGAGATATGCCGCCAGGGAGATGTCTTCACTGATCGCTTCCGCGATGCGTCGCGTGCCGTAGTACTGCAACGTCAGCCACACCTTTAACGCGCGAAACCGGCGCGAAAGCTCCACGCCGTAATCCCAGAACGCAAAAGCTTCTTCGTCACTATATCCGTGAGTTTTGATGTAATCCGCGTCTTCCGTGCTGAACGCGGTCATGGCAGCACCGGCGTCGCGAAACAGAAGACAGCCCGCATCAACCGGAACGTAAAGCCACTTGTGCGGATCGAGAGAAACTGAATCGGCGCGCTCCAGTCCGGCAAACAGATCTCTCTTTCGCTGGTCCAAAACACCGGGAGCGCCATATGCGCCATCGACGTGGAACCAGAGTCCGAACTCAGACGCGATAGTTGCGATTTCGGTGAGCGGATCAACCGCTCCGGTGTTAACCGTCCCCGCGCTGCCGACTACGCAAAACGGCCTCAACCCGTCACGCACATCAGCCTCGATGCGCGAGGCGAGCAGATCAACACGCATTCGCTGCCGTTCGTCGCATGCAATCATGCGCACCTG
>JAICQI010000917.1 GCA_025937955.1 Pyrinomonadaceae bacterium | reverse complement strand
CGTGCGGGCACAGCAAACTGATCTGATCGCAAATACCGACGGTCGCAAAACCATCAGCCTCGATGGCAAGTGGCAGGTGATCGTCGATCCGTACGAATCTGGTTACTACAACTACCGGTATCAACCAAGCGACAACGGTTATTTCAAAAACGCCAAACCGAAAACCAAAAGCGACCTGATCGAATACGACTTCGACAACTCCGAATCGTTGCAGGTGCCGGGCGACTGGAATACGCAATCCGATCAACTGTTCTTCTACGAAGGCACCATCTGGTACAAGAAGTCGTTCGATTACCAGCGCCGGCCCAACACACGTCTCTTCGTCTACTTCGGCGCCGCGAACTACCTAGCGGACGTATACCTCAACGGCGAGAAAGTCGGACAACACGAAGGCGGCTTCACTCCTTTTAACTTCGAGATCACCAAACTGGTTCGCGATAGCGGCAACTTCCTCGTCGTAAAAGTCGATAACAAACGCCGGCGCGATGCTGTTCCGACGTTGATGACCGATTGGTGGAACTACGGTGGGCTCACTCGCGAAGTGAAGTTGATTGAAACTTCAACCACCTTCGTCCATGACTATATGATCCAACTGGCCAAAGGCTCGCGAAATCGGGTCAGCGGCTGGGTGCAATTGTCGGGCGACAAACTCAAACAACGAATCACAATCCGAATTCCTGAAGCGGGCATCAGCAAATCATTTGCCACGGATGCAAACGGATTTGCGGCAATCGATTTCAACGCTGATCTGAAGCTGTGGTCACCGGAGAACCCGAAGCTCTACGACGTGACCATCGAAGCGGAAACGGATCAAGTGCGCGACCAGATCGGCTTCCGCAGTCTTGAAACGAAAGGCACCGACATTCTGCTGAACGGGCGCTCAATCTTTCTGCGCGGTATCTGCATTCATGAGGAAGCGCCTTTACGTGGTGGGCGTGCGTACAGTCGCGAGGACGCGTTGACCTTGCTTGGTTGGGCCAAAGAGCTCGGCGCAAACTTTGTTCGGCTGGCCCACTATCCGCACAACGAATTCATGGTTCGAGAGGCTGACAGGATGGGCATCATGGTCTGGTCCGAGATTCCTGTCTACTGGACCATCCAATGGGAAAACCCCGCCACACTCGAAAACGCCCGCAATCAACTCTCCGAAATGATCGCACGCGACAAGAACCGCGTGGCCGTTGTGATCTGGTCGGTGGCCAATGAGACACCTCTCAGCGATGCGCGTCTTTCGTTTCTCAAAAACCTGATCTCGCACGCTCGCAGCCTCGACGCCACGCGCCTGCTTTCGGCCGCGATGGAGCGTCACTACCTCAACGCGACGACGCAGATGATCGACGACCCGCTCGGCGAATACCTCGACGTGCTCGGCTGTAACGAGTATGTTGGCTGGTACGATGGTCTGCCGGAGAAAGCCGATCGACTCGAATGGAAGTCGAAGTATCAGAAGCCGCTGGTGATGAGTGAATTCGGTGGTGACGCGCTCTACAATCATCACGGCGATCCGCTGATGAGATGGACCGAGGAGTACCAGGAGAACCTCTATCGTCATCAACTCGCAATGTTGAAGAAGATTCCGTTCCTGCGCGGCACGTCTCCGTGGATCCTGACCGACTTTCGCTCTCCGCGACGCCCGCTACCCGGAATTCAGGATTACTGGAACCGCAAAGGATTGATCTCGGATCGCGGCGAGAAGAAGAAGGCGTTCTACGTAATGCAGGAGTGGTATCGTGAGTTGCAGACTAAAGAACAGCCCGCGCCGAAATGAGGAGGCATGATGACTAACTCAGCACTTTCTCGTCGCAGCTTCTCGAAATTGATTGGTGCGAGTGCGGCTTATGCTGCATTCCGGCCGGTGGAAGTCAACGCGTCGTGGCCAGCCGCAAACATCGTTCGCCTCAGTTCGAACGAGAATCCTTATGGACCGTCGCCTGCGGCGTTGAAAGCAATGACTGACGGTTTCAGTCTCGCGTGGCGATATCCCGATGAGTATGCGGACATGCTGGCTGATGAGTTGGCGCGACTGCACGGCGTACCGGTGGACCAGGTGCTTCTGGGAGACGGCTCGGGAGAGATTCTGAAACTCTGCGCCGCGGCCTTCACCAGCAAAGACAAAAAGATCGTCATCGCTAACCCGACTTTCGAAGCCATCGCACGTCATGCAGGTGTCGCGAATGCTGACGTTGTCAAGATCGATCTCACCCCGGACTATCGTCACGACTTGCAGAAAATGCTTGCGGCTGCGAATGGTGCGG
>JAICQI010000090.1 GCA_025937955.1 Pyrinomonadaceae bacterium | reverse complement strand
TTACCTTGCTGGGAACTGTTTGACGAGCAGTCGCAGGAATATCGCGACGAGGTGTTACCGCCGGCGGTTGGCGCGCGGCTCGCGGTTGAGGCGGGTGTGCGGCAGGGTTGGGATCGATTTGTTGGACCAGAAGGCGACGTTGTCTGTCTCGATCGTTTCGGCGCGTCCGCGCCCGGCGAAGTGGCGTTGAAGGAATTAGGATTCAACGTCGACAACGTCTTGAAGCACGCACGCGCGTTGCTCTGATTATCATGCGTATAGCAATCGGCGCCGATCATGGTGGGTTTCCGCTCAACGAGCGGGTGATCGAAGAACTACGCGGCGCCGGTCATGAGCTCATCGACTTCGGCACTCACGACGGTTCCCTGCCTGACGATTATCCTGACTACGCAAAACAAGTCGGTGAAGCTGTGCAAAACGGTGCGGCGGATATTGGACTGTTAATTTGCGGCAGTGGTGTCGGCGCGGCAGTCGCTGCTAACAAATTGCGTGGCATTCGTGCTGCGCTGTGTGGAGACACTTACTCGGCACACCAGTCACGCGAACACGACGACTGCAACGTGCTGTGCCTGGGAGCGCGCGTGGTCGGAGTCGAGCTCGCCCTGGAGATCGTCCGCGCATTCGTCGCCGCAAGATTCACCGGCGAAGAACGCCACCGCCGCCGCCTCGCCAAAGTCAAAGCCATGGAAGAGAATTTTTAACGACAATCGGGTCAGTACCGTAACGCGGTAGCGTCGGGTTCGTATTCGGGGTCGTGACCCGACGCTACGGCGTTACGGTACTGACCCGATTGTCGTTGAAGCCTAAATAACGAACCGCAACGCACCGGGCAATACCTGAAACTGCACTGGCGTCACTCCGCGAACGTTCCCATCAGCTTCCAGAGGCATCGCATCCTGCACCAGAAACGTCTCGATGCGCGCAATTGTCCCTTGCGTGATTGTGACTTTAGGATTATTGACGTGACCGCCGGTGTGTATCCGCGATAGCTCGGTAACAACGTTCGTGCGTGTCAGCCCCGAAGCGGTGAGCACGTCCAGCTTGCCATCGTCGATCTGCGCCTCCGGCGAAAACATCATCCCGCCTCCCGCATAAAGCCCGTTCGCCACCGCGGCGAGGTTCATTGGACCATCGATGACCGTGCGCCCATCGACGCTGACACACACACGCCGCTCGCGCCATGCTGCCAAAGCTCCGACAGCCGCAAACACAAACCGAAACTCACCGGAAAAGTTGCGCATAAAACTTCCCTGCGCCGCAACGCGACCAGCCGTCTCGCCACCGATGCCCATCGTTGA
Source organism: Pyrinomonadaceae bacterium (assembly GCA_025937955.1). Classification (GTDB taxonomy): domain Bacteria; phylum Acidobacteriota; class Blastocatellia; order Pyrinomonadales; family Pyrinomonadaceae; genus PSRF01. Next base: position 10,813 of record JAICQI010000090.1, on the reverse strand, counting down.
AGCGTTGAGACAAATGAACGGCTTTTCGTAGCCGTTGCAACGCCCGTAGAGAACATCGATCTGCCGCGCGGGGTTATCGTGAACGATGACTGTATCGATCCACTTTTGCAGCGGCGCGCGACTGCCGTGCAGCCCACGAGCGAAATCGTTACCCGTGCCGGCCGGAAGAATCGCGAGTGTTGCGGAAGGATTGATCGTAGCTGGGCGGACGTCGAGGTCGTCCTTGAATTCGAAGAAGCCTTCAGCCGCTTCGCTGAGCGTGCCGTCACCTCCAACGACGACAACAGCCTCGGTGCCGGATCTCAGCGCCGCGCGCGTTTGGATCGTCGCGTCGCCGGGCGATTTCGTTTCGTGTACTTGATAGTTAACGCCGGCGGCGACGAGTTGTTGTTTGACCTGAGGCCAAACACGCCGCGCTTTAGCCGCGGCGTGATTGATTATGACGAGAGTTTGGATGGCTTTGGCTTATCCGCGGACCCGAGCGCGACTCGCCGCCAGCGCCAGCTCACGCGCGCGCGGCATTGCATCGACAGCGCGCGAGATCTGCGGATCGGCGTCGTTGAAAACCTGTGTCGCAATGCGATAACCGTAAGCCGCCGACAGTATGTTGTAACGCAACTGCCTTTCAGCATAAGCGCGCGACTTGTCGAGCTGGTCCGGAGTCACGTTGAAAACGGGCTTGTCCGTCGCGAACTTCTTCAGTGCTCTGAAAACAGCTTCAGTAACCGGGTAGTCCTCGGCAACAAGTTCGTGCTCAAACTCGATCGCGCGTTGAATCTTGTACGTCTCATATCCGGCAACTCTTCCACTCGTCAACTCGAGTGAGAACGCGAATAGAATGTCGCGCAAGTGTCGCTCACCCGCCGTGATCAGGCCGGGCTTGACCACTTCGTCCGGAGCAATACCGCCACCACCGTAAACGGCGCGTCCGGTGTCCGTGTGGCTCTCCGGTCCGTTTTGCGGCTGCTGGTTGTTCTTCTCTGCGGCAAGACCGCCGGGGAAGTAGTAGTTGTAGTTCCCACCATTCGAATAGTCGCGTTGAATGAGTCGACCCGAAGGCGTGAAGTACTTGGCAATAGTCAACAACAAAGCCGAGTCGTAATCCAACTGGAACGGAAACTGTACGAGACCTTTGCCGAAGGTCGTTTCACCGACGATGAGCGCGCGGTCGTGATCCTGGAGCGCGCCGGCGACAATCTCCGCCGCCGAAGCCGATTCGCCGTTGACCAGCACGACCACCGCAACACCGTCCGGATCGTCGTTCTGTGCCTTATACTCCTGCGAACTGTCGCGGAAACGGCCCTTCTGCGAAACAATCGTCTGGCCGCGCTGCAGGAAAGTATTCGCAACGCGCACGGCCTGAATCAGCAGACCGCCGCGATTGCCGCGCAGGTCGAGCACCAGCATATTCATGCCCTTGCCGTGCAATTCCCGGAGAGCCTGTTGGAATTCGTCGTCAGTTGTCAGGTTGAAACCGCCGGTCATCGCCACGTAACCCACGCCCGGTCGCAGCATGTAAGCCTGTGCGATTGAGGGCAGCGAGACTGCGTCGCGAATGATGCTCACAGTTTTAACTTGCTTAGTGACGGGGTTCTCGACGGTGACTTTGACGGTTGTGCCACGCGGTCCGAGCAAAAACTTTCGCACTTCCGGATAGGTCTTCCCGGCCATCGAGTTTTCGTCAACGGCGAGAATGCGATCTCCGAATCGTAGACCGGCACGCCAGGCTGGAGACTCAGGGAAGGTGGCGCGAATGTAAGTATTAACGTCTTTGCCCTCGCGCAGATCTTCGATAGTGGCGCCGATTCCCATGTACTCGGAACGCTGCTCGGTACGGAACGAGGCGTATTCTTTTGGATCGAAGTAGGTCGAATGCGGATCCAGCACGCTCAACATGCCGGTAATGGACGACTTGAAGACGTCGTTGTAATCCAGTTTCCGGCCGTCAATGTGGTTTGACTGGATGACTGACAGGGCTTCGGCAAGGTCGCTCTTGATCATTGGGCCCGTCGGGTTCGCTCTGCCACCCGCAGTCCCGCTGGGAGTGGGACGATCGGGAGTTGTTGCTCTCCGGGCGGATCTGGTTTGCTGGGCGATAATCAGTACGGGAACTGTCAGGGCGAAAACGAGGAATAGAATTCCCGGGGCAAAAGACCTTTTTCTCACGCAACCCTCCTAAAAACCTGTATCTCGCTGGTTCAGACTGTCAGGGGCCGGGTTTCGATCGGAAACACGGGGACGCCAGAATAACACGAAGCACCAAACCTTTTGAATGTACGCAGGGCGCCCGCCGAAGTTTTCTGCAAAATCGTCGTAGGCATGTAGATGCCGCATGGCAGACTTTGGTCGCCTGTGTTTTTATAGGTCGAATAGGACTAATAGGACCTATTTGCTTTATTATGGCGCGCACAAGCTCTCGCACGACAGTTCGACGGAGGATCTTGAATGCCATTGAAACGGGATAGTCTTTTGTCTTTTGCCAACTCGCATCGCGAGGAGTTTGAGACGCTGCTGAAGCGTTTTGTGGAAACTCCGACGGTCTCCGTCGATCCCAATCACCTCGACGACATCAGAAAAGGCGTCGAGCTCACCGTCGAAACACTCGAGGGTTATGGCGGGAAAGTCGAGGTTTACCGGGCCGAAAAGGGAAATCCCGTCATTCATGGCGTGTTTGGCAACGATAACAACCTGCCGACCGTGACGGTTTACAACCATATCGACGTCCAGCCGGCGTCGAAGGAAACCGAGCCGTGGGAAACCGAGCCTTTCGTGTTCACGAAAAAGGGCGACACTTACTACGGCCGCGGCACCACCGACGACAAAGGGCCCGCGCTCAGCGCATTATTCGGCGCACGGGCGGCGATGGAAGCGAACGTGCCGGTCAACATCCGTTTCCTTTGGGAGTTTGAAGAAGAGATCGGCTCGCCAAACTTCGAAAAGATCATTACCAAAGCCGCGCCAAACCTGCGCACGGATTCGGTAGTCGTTTCAGACACGGTTTGGGTCTCGCGAAATCGGCCGGCAAGCTCGGCGGGCCTGCGCGGGCTCCTTGGCTTCATCCTGACGCTGGAAACCGCAACGGTCGATACACACTCGGGCGAGACCGGCGGCGCGTCGCGGAACCCGATTGCGGAGTTGATGCAGGTCCTTTGCGATATCTACGACGTTAGAACCGGCAAGATCAAAATCAAAGGCTTCTACGACGATGTTATCCCGCCCTCGAAAAAGGAGCTGCAAGACTGGGCAAATTCCGGCTTCACCACGAAGGCGTTCAAGAAAGCGCACCATTTGAAGAAGATGCGCACTGAAGATCCACTCGAGGTGATGAAGCGCATCTGGGGCATGCCGACGCTCGAGGTTCACGGAATGGTCGGCGGGTACCAGGGGACGGGTTTGAAGTCGATTGTGCCGCCACGCGCGGAGTTGAAGGCGTCGTGCCGTTTAGTGCCGGTTCAGGATCCGCAGAAGATCAAGAAACTGATCACCGCGGCGGTGAAGGAAAGAAACCCCGACGTAAACATTCACTTTGAATCGGCGGCGCCGGCGTTTCGAACGGTGCTCGAAGGTGAACTGCCGCTGGCGTTGAAGCGTGCGATCAAGTTCGCATTTGGGCGTGATGCGGTGTTCGTGCGCGACGGCGGAACGATCGGCGCAATGACAAGCATCGAGAAGGTGCTGAACTGTCCGGTACTGTTCCTCGGTTTATCTCTGCCGGAGCACGGCTATCACGCGCCGAATGAGAATTTCGATTGGCAGCAGGCGTCAGGGGGAATGGTGGCCTTCGCCAAATACTTCGAAGAGATCGCTAATCTGAAATAGTTTTTAGCCGCAGATTTACGCGGATGAACGCAAATCAGAATCTGCGTTTATTTGCGTTGATCTGCGGCTAAATTTCAGATAATGCAGGAAAGGCGTTCTTCGTTGAGTGGGACGAAGCCGGCGCGCTCGTAGAAGATGCGGGCCTGGGGGTTTTGCAGGTGAACTGAAGTGTCGATGCGCGTGACGGCTTCTTTTCTCAGCTGCTCCTTCAGTTGCTCCAACATTTCCGAGCCGACGCCGTGGTCACGCCGCTCGGGTTTCACGAAAACGTCATCCAGTTTCGCGACCACCGAGCCCATCGCCGTCGAGATGCCGTAACCTACCACGCAAACTCCCGCGACGCCCTGCTCTTCGTACGCCATCCACACAAACCCAAGCTCCGGGCGTTCCAGGTAGAGATCGAGAGAATCGTTAAGACCCTTCAGGCCGAGGTCGCCGTATGCCTGGCTGCTGGCGAGGTAGTGTTCGTCCGACCTCAGATAGTCGCTCAACATGTGAAAGGCATCGGGCACATCCGCCGCGCCCATTTTTCGACAAGTAACCGCACTCACGCGCCTAATGATGCCACAAAGTACAAAGCACGAAAACTCGGTGCTATAATCCAGCCTCCGCAATTCCACGTAGTTTCCATTCCCAATCGACTGTAGGTCAGGAGCCAATGAAAAAGACTGCCACTCTCTTCGCCACCGCATTATTTCTCGCCACCGTAATCCCGGCATTTGGCCGCGAAGCACGGCTGGTCCGCTATCCGCACTATCACAACGGCCGCATCGTCTTCAGCTATCTCGGAGACATCTGGACCGCTGATGAAAACGGCCAGAACGTCCAACGTCTGACCGTTAACCGGGCGCGCGACGTTTATGGACGTTTCTCGCCGGACGGAAAGTGGATCACCTTCTCGAGTGACCGTAACGGAAATCTCGACGTCTATCTCATTCCGGCCGTAGGGGGCAACGCCAAACAGCTAACCAGTCACTCCGCCGAAGACACCGTGCTCGGATGGTCTGCTGATTCGCGCTCGGTCTTGTTCAGCAGCAATCGTGGCGAAGACTTCATGCCGCAGCTTTATCTCGTCAGCACCGAAGGCGGCATGCCGTGGAAAGCCGGCACTGACATGGGCGTGCAAGCGTCGTATTCGCCGGATGGAAAACGACTCGCCTACAACCAGAAGTCGCAGGCCTACTGGCGCAAGTTTTATCGTGGCTCGTATCAGAGCGACGTCATGATCATGGATGTCGCCGCGAAGAAGTTTACGCAGGTCACTGATTTCGACGGCCTCGATTCATGGCCCATGTGGGGACACGATGGTCATATCTACTTCGTGAGCGATCGCGACGGCAACGGTCTCACGAATATCTGGCGCGTCTCTGAAAACGGCGGCAAGGCAGATAAGGTCACGACCTTCAAGAGCGGCGACGTGCGTTGGCCCGCGATCAGCGCCGATGGTCGCGTGATCGTTTTCGAACACGACTTCGGCATCTGGAAACTCGACGTCAACTCAAAACGCGCCACTCAGATCACTCTCAACATCGACGCCGAAACGCAGGAGAACATGACGGAGCTTGTGTCGTTCAACTCCGAAGCCAACGATTACGACCTCGCGCCGTCGTCACGACGCATCGCATTCTCGATTCACGGCGAGATCTTTACCGCGCCGGTCGAGGAAGGCGATCTGAAGCAGGTTACCGATGGTCCGGCGCGCGATCGCAACGTCAGCTATTCACCGGACGGCAAGTGGATTTCATACATCTCCGACCAGAGCGGGCGCGAAGAGCTATACGTGGTTCCCGTCGATGGTTCGGCGCCGGCGCAACAGGTAACGGACATCGACGCGCTGAAGGCTGGTTACAACTGGTCCCCCGATTCCAAAGAGATCGCGTTCGCATCGTCTGACAACAAGCTGCGCAAACTGACTGTAGCCACGAAGCAGGTGATCGTGCTGGACACGTCGCGCTACGGCGGCTTCGGCAGTCCGGTCTGGTCGCCTGACGGGAAGTGGATCGCCTACTCGAAATCAGACATTTCGCGCACGTCGGACGTTTTTATGATTGCGGCGTCAGGCGCGGAGAAAGAGCCACACCGGGTCACGTTTGATTCAAGCAGCGACGCAAATCCGCGCTTTGGACCAGACGGACGCAAACTCTTCTTCCAGCGTGCTGAAGCGACGACTGGAAATGCACCGACGTCAATTCAGATCTACTCAGTCTGGCTGGAGCGGCAGGAAAAGGATCCCGACGACGCTGAAGAGCGGGAAATTACCGAGCCGGCATTCGAAGGCGATGAGTTTGGTGCGCCGCCCGTGCGTCGCCCAGTCACCCGAACACCGCCAAGAGAGATCAAGATGGATTGGGATGGCCTCAAGCGCCGTACGCGACAGCTTACGCGTATGCCGTTTCCGATTTTTAACTACACCATCACGCCCGACAGCCGCACGATTGTTTTCGTAACAACTGAACCGGCCGGTCCGGCGAGTCTGCCTGTTATCTATTCAATCCAGGACGACGGGCGTCGTCTCACAAGAATTACCGCCGGACAGCCTCCGAACGAGGGTGCTGAGGGTGGTCCAGGAGGTGGCGGTGGTTTCGGTGGTGGCATTTCCGATCTGCGCATTTCAAGCACCGGCCGGACGCTCTTCTTCCGCGAGCGCGATAACGTTTACTCATTGCCGCTCCCACTAACAGCAAGAGCAGGCGCGGGTGCAGGAGCAGCAGCAGGAGCAACGGCAACCACGAGCACAGGTCGTGAAGCAGTACCAGTCCGGCGCAGGATCAATTTCAACGTTCGCGTCCGTGTCGAGCGTCCGTCTGAGTGGGCCGAGATGTTCGACGATGGTTGGCGCACGATGAAGTATCGTTTCTACGATCCGAAGATGCACGGCATGGATTGGGACGCGATGCGCGCGAAGTATCGTCCCCTCGTCGAGTTCGTCGGCGACCGCCAGGAGTTACTCAACATCATCAACGAGATGATTGGTGAGTTGAACGCTTCACACACCGGCGCGGCGCCACCGCCACGTGGACCAGGCGGTGGCGGCGTTTCTACGTCGCACCTTGGTATCGAACTCGAGCCTGACAACGCTGCAGGCCGCTATCGCGTGACTCATGTTTACGAAGATGGACCAGCCGACAAAGACTGGGTGCGTGTTAAAGCCGGCGACTACCTGCTCGCCATCGACGGCAAGCCGGTGAAAACCGGTGACGAGTACTGGCAACTTCTCAACCAGCGACTCAATCGCAAAGTCAACGTGACCTTCAACTCCAAGCCCGCGGAAGATGGCGCATGGAATACGCGCATCGAAGCGATCTCAACCGGCGCTTACAGCAATTTGCGCTACGAGCGTTGGGTGAAGGAGCGCCGCAAGAAAGTTGACGAGCTGTCGGGCGGGCGCATCGGCTACCTGCACATCCAGGCGATGAACCAGCCGTCTCTGCGCAGGTTTGAAAAGGAGTTGCGCGAGTATCGCAACAAGGAAGCGATGGTCATCGATCAGCGTTGGAATGGCGGCGGCAACATCGAACAGGAGTTGCTTGCGATCCTGGTCCAGCGCCAGTACCAGGTCTGGCAACCACGTGACACTGAAGCGACGGGCCGTCCGTTTGCAGGTTTCTTCGGACCGAAGATCGTCTTGCAGAACTGGCGCTCGGCTTCAAACGCCGAAATGTTTCCGGCAGGGTTCCGCGCGCTCGGACTCGGCAAAGTGGTTGGCACACCGACGATGGGCGCGGTGATCGGCACGGGTAGTTACAGTTTGATCGACGGATCTACTGTGCGCACGCCTGGCGTTGGTGTGTTTCTTGCCGATTCGAAGCGGACGAACATGGAAAACTACGGCGTCCAGCCGGACATGCTTGTCGATAACAAACCGGAGGACACGCTGGCCGGACGCGATCGTCAACTAGAGGTTGCGGTTGAAGAGTTGATGAAGCAGTTGAACGGAACGCGAAGGAACGTCGCAACCGAAGGTCAGCAGCAGAAGTAAGCCGCTGATTGACGCGGATAAACGCTGATTTGCGTTTATCCGCGCCAGCTGCGGTTTACTTTGGTAACAGCACCGAGTCAACCACGTGTATCACTCCATTCGATTGATACACATTCGCGATCGTCACTCTCGACTGCCCACCCTTTTCATCACTGATCACGATCGAGTTGCCATCCATCCACGCCGTCAACGTGCCACCGTTGACTGCTTTCAACCACGCCTTGCCATTGCCCGCCTTGATCTTCTTCGCAATCGCGTTTGAATCGAATCTTCCGGCGAGCACGTGATAGGTCAGGATGTTTGTGAGCATCCCCTTGTTCTCGGGTTTCAGCAACGTGTCGACAGTGCCCGCAGGCAGCTTATCGAACGCAGCGTTTACCGGCGCAAACACGGTGAACGGGCCTTTGCCCTTCAATGTTTCCACGAGTCCCGCGGCTTTCACGGCGGCGACGAGCGTGGTGTGGTCCGCGGAGTTAACAGCATTGTCGACGATGTCCTTCGATTTAAACATCGCGGCGCCGCCAACCATCGGATTGTCGTCCATTTGAGCGCGAGCCTGCTCGCTCGCAGCGGTGATTGATGCTACGGCCAGCAGCACCATGACTAATACTCTTTTCACGGCAATAACCTTCCTCGATAGAACTGATTTGTAGAACTCAGATCTATATACGGAAGGATATGTAGCCGCGGATTTGGGCTGGAAAGCGTAAACCTTTATTCCTCTGGGCCAGTACAACTGGGTCCGTGGAGGGCAGGAATCTTTTGGCTGATGATTGGATACTTTGGAGCTTCGTCGATGTTGATCTGGGTCCAATGAGCGTAGTTTTCAGGCACATTAGTATCGGCAAAAATTGCTTCGACGGGACACTCGGGAACGCACGCATCGCAATCTATGCAAGTGTCGGCGTTGATGTAAAGACGATCGGGCAATTCGTGAAATGCCTCAACAGGACAAACAGCTGCGCAGTCGGTGTACTTGCAATCGACGCACAATTCAACAACTACGTAGGTCATTGGGGACGTAAGCTCCTTTCGATGATGGCAAATAGTTATTCAGTCGTGAGTGTAATGTCAACCATAAAAACTAAACCACAAAGACACGAAGGCACAAATGCAAAGTAAAGAATTGTGCCTTTGTGGTTAAAAATTGCCGTCGCTTTATGCGCCTTCGGTGGCGCGCTTCTCGACTTTGCCCGGACCGTTCACCTTTTTGTTAACGATTGGGTCGCCACTGTAGGTGACGGATGACGGGCCTGAGATAGTGACGTCGAGATGCTCACTGACGTCAAGATCGATGCGCGAGACGCCCTTGCTGTCGACCACGGCTCGCGAGGCGTGTAGATTTTGAGTATCGATCCTGCCGGCGCCGCTGCTGTCGATGTCGATAGTGTTAGTGGTGCCGGACACGTTGATGTTTGGCGCGCCGCTCGAATCGATCTCAAACTTCTGGTTCTTCATGTTTTTGATGTCAATCGTGCCGGCGCCTGAGACCGAGAGACCATCGAGATTAGGAACGGTGATCTTGAACCGTATCGGCTCACTCGTCGAAAAGCTCTTGCTACTGCTCAATCGCAACTCATTGCCGCGGACGTCTGCCGTCACAAACTCCAGCAGGTTATCGTCGCCCTCAACTTCCAGACTCGGATCCTTTTGACAGGTGACTTCGATCTCAAACGCGCCTTCCGTCGAGATTGAAGTGAACGACGAGATTTGACGCTTCTGCACTACGCGCTTGCCTGAGCCCTTAACTTCAGCGCGCCTGCCATGATGACAACCAGCGGCCACCAGCGGAAGCAACAGAAACAACAGCGCTAGTTTTCGCATCGATAGTTCCTCCTCATCCGTGGTAAGTGAACCAGAAATATATCGCCTGACCCACTCCGATAAAGAAACCGATTATCGCGCCGAAAAGTTCAATTGTTTTTAGGTGGTGCTGAGCCACCGAGAGCACCAGTTCCTCGAGTTTTGCCAAAGGATAGTCTGACACCTTCTTGCGCACCAGCCCGCCAACGTCAAACTCCGCGATCGCTACAGGCAGACGTTCACGGGCTGCGAGTGTGATGCGCTCGACCAGCGCCGAGCTCGCACGCTCCATCGCGTTGCGAGAAACGTGATCGCCAAGCCTTCCGATCGGAGCGATTAACAGGCGCTCGATCTGCGCACTCATGATCGCGTTGATAGTGCGCGCCGTATCTTCGCGCGCCAGCAGGCCCAGCAGGCTCCTGGTCAAAACGCTTTTGACTTGTGCGGCGGAGTTTGAATCGAGCTGCTGCAACACCGCGCCGAGTGTTTGCGGGCGCAGCCGATCGATTGCGTCCGTAACCTGGATCGAAAGCGACGTCGATAACGTTTCGCTGCGAAGGACCTCGATGAGTCGATTGCTTATCTGCGACTTCAGATCTTCGAACCTGATCGCATCGAATTGTCCGATCAGTTCATCGAGCGGCCGCGCCATCACGTTATCGATCGTCGTATTCAAAAACGCCTCGGCTTCCTGCTCGAAAGCCGGGCCACGCAAATATTCTTCGACACGCTTGGGCAGCGTCTTGTTCACGAGCTCGTCGACTTCGCGGTGAATTCGCTCGCGCGAGATGAAGATCTTTTTGAACAGCGAGAGTTGTTCGTAATAATCATCCACTTCATGTTTTATCAAGCCACCAATCTGCTTTCGCGTGGTCGGGCTCGTGGCGATGTCAGCCAGGTGGTGGACGATCGGCGGCACTTGTTGATCGATACGATCTTTGATGAAAGCGATCGTTTCGGGCGTGAACGTGTCCGCGAGCTTAGCGTTGCTGCAGGCTATTTCATCCAAACGACCCGACACAAACTCATGTACTTTTGTTTCGAATCCTTCGGTGGCGGTGAGTCGTTGTAAATGTTGCTCGACGAAGTTGAGCACGCGATCGACTGATTCGTCTTTAACCATGTCGCCGACGCGCCGTTCGAGTAATTCGTCGACCTGGTTGCCGACGAACTTTTCAATTGCTTCACTGGTTTCCTCACTCTTCAGCATCT
>JAICQI010000931.1 GCA_025937955.1 Pyrinomonadaceae bacterium | reverse complement strand
TGCTCTTCCAGTTAGTTTCCGGCATTTCGTGAAGATCGATCCTTCCTAAATTCGGAGGGGTTCCCGGCTCAGGTATGTGTTCGACCGCTTGGCTTGGTGCCAACAGTGTTTGGCACGGTGTAACTATAGCTTGCGCTTACGGTTGGCGTCAAGAGTCCGGCAGATTTCCCAGTCTGCTTGATTGGCCGATACTGGCAGCCAAGTTGACAGGCGTAGTGCGCGGTAATAGAGTGCGGTGCGCATACAAAGTAAATGGGGACGAACTCATGTCGTCACGGCCTTGGCTATCAAGGGTTCGAACCATCGCGGCTTGGATGACACTGGCGGCACTCGTCAGCGTCATAGCTGCCCATCATCAACTGAACGTCAGTTTTCCTGGCAGGCCCTGGCCAGATATTGCTCGGCCGTCGGCTTTTGTCACTCTGCTTTGGTGGCGAAACGTCAGTATCCTCGCTGTCGTCGGATTTGGACTCTTATCGATTCCGAGGTGGCAATCGATTGTTGGGATAATCGGACTAATCACGTTTCTATACTTTTCTATTTCAACTTATTAAGGGTTACGTGAGCTGCGCAGCGAGACTCTCCGGATCGGTAACGGGCTGTTTGCAGGTGTAGTGCTCGCAAACGTAGGCGGTGGCTCGGTCGTTTATCGCGGGGCGATCTTGAAGTAAGGGCAAGGCACCCGCCGCCGCTTCATGGACGAAGGCTGGCGCGACCACTTTGTTTGGAAGATATCGACGCCAAACCTCCCTAAGCAGCGCTTGAATGTCCGACGCGTCCCGACCAATGATCGCGACCTCTTTCGGCGTTGATACTAAGAAATCGATGGCTGATAGCAGGTATCCGAAACCAGAAGGATATCGGCGCGCCGACTCTGCAGCTTCGCGGAAGACGGCAATGGCGACATTTCGATACTGGTCCTTGCCGGTAAGTATGGCTAAACGCAACAGAACGCCGGCCGCAACGGAGTTTCCGGAAGGCGTCGCATTATCGAAATAATCTTTCGAGCGCACGATCAGGTTTTCGTGGCTGTTTCCGGTGAAGTAGAACCCGCCATTTTCGTCATCCCAAAACTCTTCGATCATCCGTTCAGTCAACGTCAGCGCTTCGTTCAACCAGCGAAACTCCCCGGTCGTTTCATAAAACGTGACCAGACCATCGATGAAAAAGGCGTAGTCTTCCAGGTAGGCATTGAACTTCGCCTGCTCATCCTTGAATGTCCGCAACAGCAATCCTTCACGACGCAGGTTCGATAAAACGAACTCCGCATTTCGTCGTGCAGCCTCTGTGTAGTCAGCGCGTTCGAGGATCACGCCCGCTTCGGCAAAGCTTGCGAGCATCAAACCATTCCAGGCCGTGATGATTTTTTCATCGCGATCAGGTTTGACACGTTTCTCACGCAGTTCAAACAAGGTTCGCCTGCTGCTTGCGAGAGACTCGGCGAGTTGCTCAACCGTCAGGTTGTTCGAAACAGCAACGTCCTCGAGCGTCCGCGTCACGTTAAGAATGTTCTTGCCTTCGAAGTTTCCTTTTTCAGTGACGTTGTAGTAGTCGCAAAAGAGAGCCGAGGCCGTTTCGCCGAGCGCGTTGCGGATCTCCGTAATGTCCCAGACAAAAAACTTTCCTTCATGACCTTCCGAGTCGGCGTCCTGGGTTGAGTAGAAACCGCCTTGCGCGTCAGTCATCTCCCTCAGAACGTAATCGAGCACTCCTTCAACCGTGTCGCGCGACGACGCGGACTGCGTGACTTGAAAGTGATGCAGATACAACCGCGAAAGCAGCGCGTTGTCGTAGAGCATCTTTTCAAAGTGAGGTACGAGCCAACGGGCATCGGTTGAGTAGCGATGAAATCCGCCGCCGAGTTGATCGTAGATCCCGCCTTCGGCCATTTTCCGGCAAGTGAGGTTGACGATCTGAAGCGTATCCTCATTACCGGTTCGCGCGTTTGTCCTTAACAGAAATTCGAGCGTCATAGCGGGCGGAAACTTCGGAGCACCACCGAAACCGCCGTTTGTCGAATCGAAACTCCGGACGATGCCCGCGTAGGCAGCGTCGAGCAACTCCTTTTCGATCGGAGAATCAGAGGCCGCGCTTTGACTCAAACGAC
>JAICQI010000401.1 GCA_025937955.1 Pyrinomonadaceae bacterium | reverse complement strand
GCCCAGGCCACGCACCGCGCCGTTGATCGTTTTCCTGCACGGTTGGGGTGGTATGAATCCGCTTTATTACGGAGCGTGGATCGAGCACCTTGTGAGGCGTGGAAACATTGTTGTCTATCCGCGTTACCAGGCCAATCTGCTGACGCCGATGAAAGACTTCACGCCCAACGCGTTGATTGCGATAAAGGACGCGATCAGTCGTCTGCAAAACGAGCAGGGCCACGTCCGTCCTGACTTGAACAAGTTTGCTACCGTGGGCCATTCAGCGGGTGGTTTGCTGGCGGCGAATGTAGCGGCGCTGGCGGATGAATCGCGCTTGCCACGTGTGCGGGCGGTCATGTCTGTCGAGCCGGGAATCACTGAGGCCCCAATCAGCATTCCATTGGCCGACCTCAAGAAGATTCCGAGGGACACACTCTTGCTCGCAGTCGCCGGCGATCAGGATGGACTCGTCCGCGACACCGACGCCAAGCGGATCTATTACGAATCGATCCGCATTCCCGCGAACAATAAAGATTTCATCATGCTCGTTTCCGACACACACGGAACACCAAGCCTGCTCGCGAGCCATCGCGCACCGACTGCTTTAGACAAGAGTTATGACAGCGGCGAAGGCTTCACCGGCTCCTCAACCGGCCCCGCCGCGGATCGAATTGGCAACTCACCACAAATACAGCGTCGCGTCCGCCCCGAGACCATGATGATCAACGCGCTCGACTACTACGGCACCTGGAAACTCTTCGACGCCCTCTGCGACGCCGCCTTCCACAACAAGAACCGCGAATACGCCCTCGGCAACACCCCTCAACAACGCTTCATGGGCCTCTGGAGCGACGGCACCCCCGTGAAAGAACTGAAGGTGACTGATAAACCTTAGCCACAAAAAGGCACATAAAGCGCAAATGATCGTGTCAATTGCTGCTTATACAGCAGCAACGAGGGGGATCGTTATGACGGGTGTGAAGCGGGCGGTTGGGGTGTTGGTGTTGATGGTGGTGGCGGCGTTTTCGGTGAGTAGTCAGGAGACTCCGCAGAGTCAGACAACGCAGAGTCAGGCTAAGCAGAGTCAGACTACAAATAGTCAGACCACGCAGCAGACCACTAATCAAGTAACGAATTCAGATTATGTTTTTCCCACGCCGCGAGAGCGTTTCAACCGGTACGTCAAGAGCACCGTTGGTCCAACGCGGCTTGCGTGGACGGCAGCCTCAGCGGGTATCAATCAGTGGACTGACACTCCGGAAGAATGGGGTCAGGGCGCCAAAGGTTATGGACGGCGGTTCGCTTCGTCCCTGGGCGAGAATGCGATCAATCAGACAGTAACTTACGGTCTTGACTCAGCTATGGGTCTCGACACGGGTTTCAAACGCAGCAAGCGCGAAGGCTTCTTCCCACGCCTGAAGGACGCGCTGCTCCAAAACGTCACCTCACGAACGAAGAGCGGCGATCGAGTGATCTCTGTCCCACGATTGGCAGGTGTTTACACCGGAGCACTCATTTCCAGGGAAACCTGGTACCCCGAGCGCTACAACTACAAAGACGGGTTGCGAAGCGGGACCAAGAACTTGCTCACGGGCTTCGGGATCAATCTCGTACGCGAATTCGTCATCAATTGGTAATACTCTATTGCCAACCGAAAATCGGCGCGCTACGTTCGGAGCATGTCTTCGATCGGCTTTGCTCCACCTGTCGAAAGTGAACTGGATCACTTGCGCGCGGCGTACCGGTCGATGAATGACGTCGCCCGCAATCTCGCTAACGCGGGACAGTGTGTAAAGGACAACGATCCGCGAATGGCTGCCCATCACATCCGCGCAGCCGAGTGGCACGTGGCCCAGGCAAAGCAGGCAATCGCCCTCATCGGGCAGTCAAAACTAAAAAGAAAGACATAAAACCTGGAAAGATACCCACCAATCACCGGGTCAGCCCGCTTCATCACAAACCTCTTGACTCCCGTTCGCGTCCAGGCGTATTTCGGCCCCGCTAGACCAAAAAAAACGCGTCGTTCTCCCCACGTCTCCAACTGTTCGTCTGCTCAAAGGAGTACAGTTAAAACAATGCGACACTTACGGTACATTGGACCCGCGGCACTGCTCATCAGCGCCCTAATCTTTTCTGGTTGCGAACAAGTCGAACCGAATAGAGCTGCCACTTCGGCGCCTGCCGAGGCGACCGCAAAGACGGGCAAGATTTCGGTTACAACCTCCTCAGAAGAAGCCCGGAAGGAGTTCCTTGCCGGACGCGATCTCTCTGAAAAACTGCGCCTCACGGATTCCATCGCGCACTACGATAAAGCCATCTCGCTCGATCCGAATTTCGCGCTCGCGGAGCTCAATCGCGCACAAGTTTCGCCCACCGCGAAAGAGTTTTTCGACCATCTGAAAAAGGCAGTCGCGCTGTCGGACAAAGCCTCTGATGGTGAGCGCATGCTGATCCAGGCGGCGGAAGCTGGCGCCAACGCGAACCCGACGAAACAGAAAGAGATCCTCGACAAGCTGGTCGCTGCTTATCCCAATGACGAGCGTGCGCACTTCACGCTAGGGGGTTATCACTTTGGCCAGCAGGAGTTTCCGCAGGCCATTACTCACTACAAGCACGCGACCGAGCTCGCGCCCGACTATTCCACTGCTTTCAACATTCTCGGTTATGCGTATCGACAGAATGGCGATTACAGTGATGCGGAAAACGCTTTCAAGAAATACATCGAGCTCATTCCAAACGATCCGAACCCTTACGACTCTTACGCGGAGCTGCTTCTGAAGATGGGAAGGTTTGACGAAGCGATCACGCAGTACAACAAGGCACTCGCTATCGACTCCAACTTTCTCAACTCGCATTTCGGCATCGCTGCCGCTCTCGCTTACCAGGGCAAGACGAGCGAGGCGCAAGCGGAGTTGCAGAAGATGACGCAGAAGGCCCGCACCGATGGCGAGCGCCGCACTGCGTTGTTCGGACAGACGGTAGTCGCGCTTGATAGCGGCAAGTTTGACCTCGCCCTCGCGGAAGTAGAGAAGCAATACGCGCTCGGGCAGAAGAGCAATGACGCGGCGGCGATGACCGGAGATCTGCAGTTGAAAGGTAATATTTTGCTCGCGGCGGGCAAGTTTGATGACGCCCGAAGCGCGTACGAACAAGCGTTGAAGACGACCACTGATTCTTCTCTCTCGCAGCAGATCAAAGACAACGCCGCGCGCTTTCATCACTTCAACCTCGCTCGCGTTGCAGTTGCTAAAAAGGATCTCGCCACCGCGAAAACCGAAACAGAAACATTTCGCAAAGGTGCAGAAGCCGCAAAGAACGCGAACCAGTTGAAGCAGGCACACGAACTGGCGGGACGGATCGCGCTCGAAGAGAAGAACTACGACGTGGCGATAGCGGAGTTGGCCCAGGCTAACCAGCAAAACCCTGACGTGCTCTACCTGTTGGGCCAGGCTTACCAGGGCAAAGGCGACGCTGCGAAAGCGAAGGACAGCTTTACGAAGGCGGCGAAGTTCAATTCACTACCACAGTTGAATTATGCATTGGTGCGGAGTAAAGCCGAGAAGGCTTTAGCAACGTAGGAAACTCGGGCGACTCACGGGCGTTTTGTAGGGGCGGCCCTCCGTGGCCGCCCCACGCTTACTTGCTTTTGGTGTCTCTGTAGACCGGCTCAAACGCGCGCGTCGTGTGCTCGGTCACGCTCACCATTCCCTCAGGCAGCGCTCGCGCCTGCGCTGCTTCGAGCTCGTTCGTCCCTTGCTGCTTTGGTAGCGCAATCGTTTCTTCCACCCCTTTGTTCTTACGGAACAGCAGCCGGATGAAGATTCCCTCGAGCACCAGCATCAACAAAAACGGAAACATCATGGAAATAAGAATCGGCTCCACGCGCAGGCCAAGGATCACTTTCATAATACCCATCAACATCCCCATGACTGCGAGTCCGAAGATGAACGTCGCCACCATCGCGGTGACGAGCAGATCAGGTTTCACTTCCGACGACCTGTCTTCGCGCTCATCCTGGCTCAACCTCGTGCCGCAATTCTTGCAGTAGCTCAACCCCTGCGCGACCGCCACCCCGCAAGCTGAACAATACACGCTCGTCCACCTCCTGAGTCCTACTTACGTCAGACCCATGACCCAAAGTTTCATCCGGGATTTAACTAAACAACTCTTTAACCGGCTCCCGCGTCAACTTCCACCAGGAGACGAGAAACAGCAAGACTATCAATGTGAAGTTTAATATCGGCATGACAACGTTTGACCCGCGTGAAAGAGTTAGAGCCACCGTGTGGAGCGCCAACAACGCGATCGTGCACATCAGCCACGTGGTTCTGGCCCACTCTTTTGCGAGCAGCACGCCAATCCCGAGGACAAACGTCACCATCCCGACATTCAGGTTCAGCAGTATGTACCTTACCTCTGCGTTTGGCGAATTAGTGAAGAACAGAAACATCTGCGTGACCGCATGGCGCAAATAGCTCAACCCATAAATCATGATCGTCACACCGAGTAGTCTTACGAATCTCATGGCACGCGCCGGTATCAACGAAGATCATTTATGAGTAGTGCCTCAGTTTGAATTAACGCCGAAGGCGTTGGCTAATTTCAGCCCAGGGTTCGAGCGAAGCAAGAACCCTGGGTTAACAATTAAAAGAGCGATAAACCCTGAAAGGGTTCGGCAGTTGGTGAACCCTTTCAGGGTTGCCACGCCCATATAATTACTTTCCCAGGGTTGTCGCTGCACTCCAACCCTGGGCTGAAATTAGCCAACGCCTTCGGCGTTAAAATTCACACTGAGGCATTACCCATTTATGCCTATTCTTTGGGATAGAGAATCGAATCGTGTTCGCGTCCAGGAAAAGCATCACCGGGACGCTCCATAGGTAGAGCTGCAATTTCCGCGAGCATCTCAGCCGCATTGCTATTGGCTCGAGGCTGGTCGTGAGTGATAACAATTACATCGAGCCGAGCCCCCTCTGGCAACTCCAATGGTTGCAGCGGCCGAATCATGCCTTGTTCGTAAACTGCTTGAATCTCTTTCGTCATAGCTACTCCGAGCGATATTGTACCACTGGTCCGAACTACTCGCAGTTGCTTTCATTTACCCCATAAGCCGCATGAGTGCCTTCCAGTAAGAAACGGGTAAGAGACGTGCGATCAACGAGATGGTCTTTGCGTCTGAGCCGACGAGTATGCGGGGTTGGCGGCGTTCGATGCCGCGCACGATCGTCTCGCCTGCGATCTCGGGTGGCAGGCGCAGCAGCTTCCGGTACTTCGCATGACGCCGGGCGATCTCTTCTTCACTAACACCGGCCGGAATGCGTGCCTTCTCGGCGATAGAGGTTGCAACGCCGCCCGGATGGACCACGCTCACGCCGATGCCCGAGCTCTCGAGCTCGTGTCGCAGTGCTTCAGAGAATCCACGCACTGCAAACTTGCTCGCCGAATACGCTACTTGCTCCGGCGGCGCGATGATGCCGTACACGCTCGACAGATTCACCACGCATGCATCTTCACTCGCTCGCAACAGCGGCAGGAAAGCGCGCGTCATGCGCACCACGCCCCAGAAGTTGATCTCGAAGAGCCACTCGAAGTCCTCGTCTGAGACTTGCTCGAACGTGCCACCCACTGCAACGCCAGCGTTGTTCACGAGCACATCGACTCCGCAATGCTCGTCCGCGACGACATCCGGGAACGCAGCCACTGCCGTGCGGTCCGCCACGTCGAGGCGATGTCGAGACACGTTGATCCCGTTTCCGCGCACGAGCTCCGCCGTGCCTGCCAGTCCCGCCTCGTCAATATCTGCAAGCGCGAGATTGCAGCCGCGGTGCGCGAGCGACACGGCGATCGCGCGCCCGATACCGCCCGCGGCGCCCGTGATCACAGCCGTTCG
>JAICQI010000688.1 GCA_025937955.1 Pyrinomonadaceae bacterium | reverse complement strand
CGAAGATCGACGTCCGTGCTCTCTGTTTGATACGGGAAGCGATCTCCTACTCCTCTTCACTCGCCGATCTAGCTTTTGTTATGCAGGGCCTCGGAACGTTCGCCATCGCTCGTGCAGCGCCCGATCACGTGCGGGATTTCTGGCTCTCGCGCGCCGCCAGCGGCAAGGCGATCGCCGCGTTCGCGTTAACAGAGCCAAACGCCGGCTCAGATGTGGCAGCAATCCAGACGACGGCGCGTCGCGACGGCGAGTCATACGTCATCGATGGCCGCAAGCGATTCATTTCCAACGCCGGCATCGCCGACTTCTACACCGTCTTCGCCAAAACCGGAACGCGCGAAGACGGTCGTCCCGCCCTCTCAGCCTTCGTGGTTGGCTCAAAGATGCAGGGTTTTCGCGTCGTCGAACGGACTCCGTTGATCGCACCACATCCAATTGGCGAGATCGCGTTCGACCAGTGTCGCGTGCCTGCGGAAGACATGGTGGGAAACGAAGGAGATGGTTTCAAACTCGCGATGGAAACGCTGGACACGTTTCGCGCCAGCGTAGGAGCTGCGGCTTGCGGCATGGCCCGGCGGGCGCTTGAAGCATCGCTTCGCTATTCATCCAACCGTAAACAGTTCGGATGTTTGTTATCTGAGCATCAACTGGTCCAGGCAAAACTGGCTGACATGATCACCGAGCTCGACGCTGCTCGACTGCTCGTCTATCGCGCCGCTTACCTCCGAGACACAGAGAGCGGTAGATTCACTCGCGAAGCAAGTGAAGCCAAGTTGTTCGCCACGGAAGCTGCTGGCAGAATCATCGACAGCGCAGTTCAAATTCACGGCGGCGCCGGCCTGGTGAGTGGAACCGTTGTCGAACGTCTCTATCGCGACGTCCGCGCCTTACGCATCTACGAGGGCACATCAGAAATCCAGAAGCTCGTCATCGCCGGTCAACTTTTGAAGGAGAGTTAGCCACAAAAATGCACAAAAGACAGAAATATGAATTGCATTCCATTTTGTGTCTTTGGTGCCTTTTTGCGGCTTAATATGAACATCAACATCATTGGTGGGGGGCCGGCGGGGCTTTATTTTGCGATTCTGATGAAGAAGGCTGACGCCTCGCATCGGATCAAGATATACGAGCGGAATGGGCCAAATGATACTTTCGGTTGGGGAGTTGTGTTCTCGGGGAAGACGCTCGCTAACCTGCGTGCTGCTGATGAGACTTCGCATGCCGAGATAACCAAAGAGTTTGCGGCGTGGGACAACGTCGATGTCGTTCATCGCAGCAACAAGGTTTCGATTCATGGCAACAGCTTTTCCGGAATCGCAAGACTCCATTTGCTCAAGATTCTGCAACGGCGGGCCGAGGAATTGGGCGTCGAGATCGAGTTTCACAAAGAGATTCACAACATCGAGGAGTTGCGAAATGACTGCGATTTGCTGCTGGCCGCTGACGGTGTGAACAGCACGGTGCGGCTAAACTACGTCGAGCAATTACAGCCTGAGCTCGATCTGCGCACTAATCGATACATCTGGTACGGAACAAATCAACTCTTCCACGGGCTCACGCTCACCTTTCGTGAAAACAGCGCCGGAGTGTTCGCAGCTCACTCGTACAAGTTCAATCCGACTACGAGCACTTTCATTGTCGAATGCGATCCGCAGACGTGGGACAAAGCCGGATTCGAGCGCATGAGTGACGCAGACACACGGGCGTATCTGGGCGAGGTCTTCGCGGAAGATCTTCAAGGACATAAGCTGCTTTCAAACAATTCGAAGTGGATCAACTTCCTGCTCGTAAAGAACAAGAACTGGTTCTTCGAAAACATGGTGCTGATTGGCGACGCTTTGCACACCGCGCACTTCTCAATCGGCTCAGGCACAAAGCTGGCTATGGAAGACGCGATCGCGCTCGCTGAATCGTTTCAGCAAAAGACGAACGTCTCGGACGCGCTAACGCATTTTACTGAGACACGACGGCCCGTGATTCTTGATTACCAGGCCGCGGCTTTCGAGAGCATGCTGTGGTTTGAGAATGCAGCGCACTACATGCACCTGAGCCCGCTGGAGCTTGCGTTCTCATTAATGACGAGAAGCGGCCGCGTCAGTTACGAAGATTTGAAACGTCGCGATCCGGATTTCATCCGTGCATATGAATCCGCGTCAATCCGTGGCTAACCAACGCGGCGGTTCCAGGCGCCGGCGACCCTCATCGACAGTCGCAATCCCCGGTTCATCGAGATCAACACGGTCCCATAACTTGCACGTCACTGGTCGATGCGCCTGGTCGAGTGCTTCACAATAGTTTGTATACGTGCAACGCCGCACTTCATCACCACGCCCGAGTTTCACTTTTATAAACCAATCCGGATCCGCGAGCGCCTGGCGCGCCATACCGACGATATCAGCCTGGCCTTTGCGCAGTATCTCTTCAGCCTCTGCAAAGGTCGATATCCCACCAGTCGCGACTACCGGCGTCTTAAACCCTGCTTCGTTGACTGCCTCTTTAATTGCTGCTACAAGCGGCACACTCCGTCCAAATGGGCCAACGGCGTCGGAAAGCACGGTCGGCATACACTCGTAACCGCTTTGTCCAGTGTACGGATAAACGGCCTGGCCCACTTTCGGCTGTTGCGCATCCTCAAACTTGCCACCCTTAGAAAGCGACAAGAAGTCGAAACCAGCCGCCGCAAACTGTTTCGCGTAGTAGATCGCATCTTCAACCCGACTGCCACCCGCAATAACTTCATCCGCCAAAAACCGCACGCCAACAACGTAATCTTTCCCGACACGATTGCGCACCTCGCGATAAACCTCTACCGGCAACCGAACGCGATTCTCACTAGATCCTCCATAACCATCTTCACGATCGTTTTGCGCACTCAAAAACCCCGCCATCGTGTAAGCGTGCGCATAGTGAAGCTCAACCCCATCAAACCCCGCCACACGCGCACGCTCCGCCGCCGACGCAAAAATACCGGGCAACTCTTGAGGCAGCTCGCGAATGTGCTGCAGATGCATGTCGGTGACGCGTTCTCGATAACCAAACCGCAGTGCTTCAAGCTCACGCGGCCGCAGCACAGCATCGACAACCTCATCATTTGAATCCACCAAAAACTCTCGGACGCGATCCTCTGAAGCTGCCAACCAACCAGACCATCCAGTTATCTCCACCAATGCGCGCCGATGGTCCTGGTTCACCTGCAAAAAGCGTTGAAAGTACTTCGTCTTCTCCGGTCGCCGCTTCACCGCAAGAAAATCGATGATCTGGATGAACAGTAACGTCTGCCCATCGCTCGCTTCTTTCACCACGTCAACGAGCTTGCGTAACCCCGCAATGAACCGATCGTCTCCGATACGAAGCAACGGACCACTCGGTATATCGCGCACACCCGTAGCTTCAACCACCAGCACCGCCGGTCGTCCTTCCGCGAAACGCCGGTACCAATCGAGGTTCTGCTCAGTGACGAAACCGTCATCCGTCGCGCGCCAGGGCACCATCGCCGGCACCCACGTGCGGCTACGAGCTTCCAGCTTGCCAATCGCGATCGGGCTGTAGAGTCGTGATTGCGCGGCTTCCTCAGCGGTGGGCCAGCGCGTTTCGAGAATCTTGTGTTTGATTGGATTTGCGAACTTCCACATTGTTCCAGGGTTCACTTTAACATGAAGGACGACTGTAGGGGCGGCACT
>JAICQI010000958.1 GCA_025937955.1 Pyrinomonadaceae bacterium | reverse complement strand
GAGGTAGTCGATCTCCAGATGGTGGCCACAATCGGCGCGCTGATGAAACGGTGTACTGGCTTGCGCACGCTGCCGTGGGTCGATATTCATGTGGAGCAGGAACCGGGTCACGTCGAGAGCTCGAGCCAGACATTAAACCACTCGTTGGACCATGACGCGCAGCACCGCGTGGTGACTAGTGCTGAAGAGATGTGGACGTTGTGGACGGACTTCTTTAAATCAATCCGGGAGGAGATCGCCACAAACAGGCACAAAAAGCACATATAAGAACTTTTGTGTCTTTTGTACCTTTTTGTGGCCAATTTAGAGGTAGTTAATGAGTGAAGCGGATCAATTTGAGTATGAAGTTGCGGTGGTGGGGCTGGCGGGGCGTTTCCCGGGCGCTCGAACTGTCGATGAGTTTTGGGAGCGTCTGTGCGAAGGCACTGAGCTGATCAGTGTCTTTTCTGACGACGACTCGCACTCGGTGAAGGCTGAGGCAGTTCTTGATGACATCGAGCGGTTCGATGCCTCGTTCTTTGGCTTCACGCCGCGTGAAGCGGAAACGCTCGATCCTCAGCATCGCATCTTTCTCGAAGAGTCGTGGGCAGCACTGGAGAATGCCGGTTACAACTCAGAGTCTTATCACGGTCGCATCGGCGTCTTTGCCGGTGAGAGCTGGAATACTTACTTCCTGAACAATCTCTATCCAAATCGCAAGTTGCTCGATTCACTTGGCGCGTCGCAAGTTATCATCGCCAACGACCGCGACTATCTCACTACGCAAGTCTCTTTTCGTTTGCATCTGAAAGGGCCGAGTCTAAGCATTCAAACTGCCTGCTCTACGTCTCTGGTGGCTGTTCACCTCGCTTGCCAAAGCCTGCTGAATCGCGAATGCGACATGGCACTCGCGGGTGGCGTTTCGGTAAGTGTGCCGCAAGGACTCGGCGGCACTTATCAGGAAGGCGGCATCATCTCGCCCGATGGACACTGCCGCGCGTTCGACGCGAAGGCGCTTGGCACGGTGAAGGGAAGTGGCGCGGGTGTCGTGGTACTGAAACGGCTCGCTGACGCACTAAACGATCGCGACACGATTCATGCGGTCATCAAGGGTTCAGCGATCAACAACGACGGCGCGACGAAGGTCGGTTTCACGGCTCCGTCTATCGAAGGTCAGGCGAGCGTGATTGAAGAAGCGCTGGCGCTCGGGTCGATCGAGCCGGAGACGATCGGGTACGTCGAGGCGCACGGAACCGGCACGGCGTTAGGCGATCCGGTGGAGATCGCGGCGTTGACGCAAGCGTTTCGCACCGGAACGGAAGCCACAGGCTTCTGTCCCATCGGCTCAGTCAAAACCAATATTGGACATCTTGACGCCGCCGCAGGGGTGGCGAGTTTCATCAAGACGGTTCTCGCGCTGGAGCACAAACAGATTCCACCGAGTCTGAATTTTGAGCAGCCCAATCCCAACATCGATTTCGCGAACAGTCCGTTTTTCGTCAACACGGAGTTGCGTCGTTGGGATACGAATGATATGCCTCGGCGGGCAGGAGTTAGTTCATTCGGCATCGGCGGAACGAATGCTCACGTCGTATTGGAAGAGGCTCCTGCAAGTTCGAGTTTGGAGCCGTCGACGTCACCTCAGCTTCTGGTCCTGTCGGCGCGGACACAAAACGCTCTGGCGCAGGCGCGCACTAATCTGGCAACTCATCTCGAGACGCACCCGCAGCTTGATCTCGCGGACGTCGCTTATACGTTGAGTGCTGGAAGAAAGTCATTCGAGCACCGGGTGGCGGTCGTGTGTCACGACATGGCTGACTTAG
>JAICQI010000255.1 GCA_025937955.1 Pyrinomonadaceae bacterium | reverse complement strand
TGTTTGAATTGTTCGAGCAGCGCAACGCCGAGATTATTAGCGCGGTACGCCTCTTCGCGCGCGTTCGCTTTGGGTTGTTCGTTTTGAAGCTGCGCTGACGTGGCGGTTAACAGGACACAAGCCGATAGTGCCAGCACCAGAAGGCCGATTTTAGATTTCATTGTGCTACATTGTGCGGAGTTTCCCGCAATGGCGCAAAGGCGCAAAGATAGAATTCGGAGAAAATATTATAGGCCTATAAGACTTATAGGTCCTATATGACCTATGAAAAAAATTGCGCTCACCATTTTGCTCGCGGCTCTGTGCGTGCTTAACGCCTGCAGCCGGACGAGCAATCTCCCGACCAAATCATCACCGCAATACAACGAGCTGGTTCGCACCTTCTACATCGGCCTCGCAGCACTTCAGGTCGGGCACGACGTGCAGGCCGATGGGAAGCTCGCGCAATTTACGCAGCTCGCTCCGAGTGAGCCGGCGGGTTGGGCCAACTGGGGCCTACTCGCGCTGCGACAGCGAAACTACGATCAAGCAGCCGAGCGACTCCATAAAGCCCGCGATCTCGCGCCTAACAACGGCGAGATTCATTATCTCACCGGCCTGCTCGAAAGCAGCCGCGGCAACACCCCGGAAGCGATCAACGAACTGCGTAAGTCGGTGGAGTTGGACCAGAACAATCTGATCGCGATCTATAAACTCGCCGAAGAAGTCGAACGCCAGGGCGACCAAAAGGCCCCGGATGAAGTTCAAACCCTGATCCAGAAGATTCTCTCTGCGCAGCCTGACAACATCGCTGCCCTGGTTGAACTGAGCCGCATTGCCGCCAAGCGAGGCGACACCGAGACACTTAAATCGTCGGTAGCGAAAATCGTTGCTCGTTCATCCACATGGCCTGAAGAAGCACGGGCACAGGTAACAGCACTCGACGCAGCAACACAAGCCAATGATGCAGCAGCCGCGGCGACGCGCACGAGTTTCCTGCGCAACGTGCTGGTACGCGTGCCCGAATACCAGCGCAATCTCGCCGCGATTAAACCACCGCCAGGCGAAGAAGCTACTCCCCTTACAAGCTTTCTCACGTTGGAAGCGCCCGAATTCAAAACTGCCGCTGCTGACACTGGTCTCACTTTCAAACCGGAGCCCCTCAGCGTCGCAAGTCCATCGCCACAGACTTGGATCGGCGCAATCTCGTTGAGCAGCACCGGCGCTCCTGTCATTGCCACTGCGTCAACCGAAGAAGTTCGTCTGGCGAGCGGCGCCAACCTTCCGTTTCCAGGTGGAACGATCCATAAATCTCCGACTAAAGACGGTGTCCTGGCGATTGATTTCAACTACGATTTCAAAACCGATCTCGTGCTGGCAGGCGCCGGTGGATTGCGTTTTTTCCGTCAGGACAGTCCATCTGCTTTCACCGATGTAACCAGTGAGACCAAACTCGCAGCCGCGACGCTCAATCGTTACTACCTGTCAGCCTGGACGGCCGACATCGAAGCAGACGGCGATCTGGATATCCTCGTGGAAGCAGGGCAAGGGGCGCCTCAGGCTTTGCGAAACAACGGCGATGGCACTTTTTTTGAGATGCAGCCATTCGCAGGGGTATCGACGATCTCTGACTTTACCTGGGCCGATCTGGACGCAGACGGCGACCCGGACGCCGCCATCGTCGACGGTTCTAACACGCTTCACGTCTTCAGCAATGAGCGACAGGGACAGTTTACCGAACGCTCACTTCCCAACGGCGCCTCGGCAAATGCAAACGCACTCAATGTGATGGATGTCGACAACGATGGAGTGCTGGACTTGCTGGTGTTGCAAACAGACGGAATCATCACCCGTTTGTCTGACAAAGATCATGGAGCGGATTGGGTGCGGACCGAGATCGCACGCAGCCCGGATCCAAAGAGTGACAGAGTCACGGGACCAGCGAACCTGAAGGTTGCAGATCTCGACAACAACGGCGGGTTGGATCTCGTCGTGATGTCGTCATTGCCTTTTGAGTCCAGCGTTCGGTGTACGCGCGACTGTACGCTCGTTTGGTTAAGCGACGAGAACAGCAAGTTCAACTTGCTGCAAGGCGACTTCGGCGACGTTTTTGACGTCGCCGATATGAATAACGATGGGCGTCTCGATCTTATAGGTTTTTCTTCTCAAGGCCAGTTAATCCAATCGATCAATCAAAGTACGAAAAATTATCACTGGCAGGTGGTGCGTCCGCGCGCCGTTCAGGCCACCGGCGATCAGCGCATCAACTCGTTTGGCGTTGGCGGTGAGATGGAGATTCGCGCCGGCATGCTGGTCCAAAAACAACCGATCACTGGTCCGTTGCTTCACTTCG
Source organism: Pyrinomonadaceae bacterium (assembly GCA_025937955.1). Classification (GTDB taxonomy): domain Bacteria; phylum Acidobacteriota; class Blastocatellia; order Pyrinomonadales; family Pyrinomonadaceae; genus PSRF01. The sequence continues at coordinate 5,475 of JAICQI010000255.1, read as the reverse complement.
GTTTAGGAGAACAGACGAGCGCCGATGTGATTCGCGTCGTATGGCCCAACGGCACCGTGCGCGCAGATTTTGAAGTCAAAGCAGATCAGGAAATCGTCACCGAGCAACGTCTCAAAGGTTCGTGCCCATTCTTATTTGCCTACAACGGCAAGCAAATGGAATTCGTGAAGGACGCAGTGCCCTGGAGCTCTGCAATTGGCCTGCGCATCAACACGCTGGGAACGGCACGCGTTGAAGCGACTGCAGAGTGGTACAAAATCGGTCGCGACCAACTCGTCCCTCGTGATGGCTATTACGATCTGAGGATCACCGGAGAACTCTGGGAAACATACTATTACGACCAGCTCAGCCTGATGGTCGTCGATCATCCCGAGGGAACCGAAATCTTTGTCGACGAACGTTTTGTTATTCCGCCTGCGAAGCTGGAGATCACGACTGTCTCGACGCCCCGCAAAGTGAAGAGCGCCGTTGACGACCGCGGACAAGACGTCACCAGTATCGTAAGCACTCTGGATGGAAACTACCTGGATACGTTTGGGCGTGGACGTTACCAGGGAGTAACTCGAGATCACTACGTAGAAATCGATCTGGGTAATGAGGCGCCGTCCAGCGGTCCGCTCTGGTTGATCGCAAACGGCTGGATGCATCCAACCGACTCTTCAATCAACGTGGCTATCAGCCAGGGGCAACAAGAGCCGCCGAAACCTCTCAGCATCGAAATTCCCGATGGAAAAGGTGGCTGGCAAGTGGTGCGGCCAAACCTGGGTTTTCCGGCGGGACGCAATAAAATCTGCCTCTTTGATCTGACGGATCTATTTCCGCAGGACATACCGCGCCGCCTGCGCTTGCGCACGAATCTGGAGGTTTACTGGGATTCGATCGAGTGGGCAGCCGGAATTCCAAACACCGAGCTTAAAACCACGCGCCTGGATCCTGACATGGCGGATCTCCACTATCGTGGTTACTCTGTTATCAACCAAAAGGATGATTCGTCGCCGCAACTCCCAGACTACAATCGTCTCTCAAGCTCCAAACAGATCTGGCGGGATCTGATCGGCTACTATACGCGCTTCGGCGACGTGCGCGAGCTATTGAAACAGGCTGATGACCGGTACGTAATAATGAACGCCGGTGATGAGATGTCGTTCCGCTTCGCAGCGCAACCGCCACCAGCGCCAGGCTGGGTGCGAGACTACGTGATAATCGGTGATGGTTGGATCAAGGACGGAGATTACAATTCCACTTTTTCAAAAACCGTTCTGCCTTTGCCATATCACGCTAAAAACCAATACATAACTCCACCCGGCAGGCTCGAAGATGAATGGGTGTTTAAGCAGCATCCTGAGGACTGGCAAAACTTTCACACGCGCTACGTGACGCCCGTCGTCTTTCAAAATGCACTGAGGTCGAAACAGAGGAAATGAGTGGTCGTAAAGCGGCGAGAATCGTTCTCGTCGTTGTTTTCATAGCTTTGCTGTCAGTGCCGCTGGTCATGAAGCGCATAGCTGCTCGCCGCGACCGGGTAAATAGTGGTCTGGACAAAACCGCGGCCTTAACCCGCTACGGTTTTCATCTGGACGAAGTGGCGAAGGCTTCCGGAATCAACTTCACACACCAGGCGCCCACGCTCGACCACCGGCTCGATCACATCATGCCGCAAGTAGCCTCGATGGGCGCGGCGGTTTCGGTGGTCGATTTCAATCGCGACGGCTGGCCGGATCTGTACGTGACCAACAGCGGCGAGGGAAGTAAGAACTCGCTCTTCAAAAACAATCAGGACGGCTCGTTTACCGATGTCGCTTCGGAAGTCGGATTAGCAGATCTCAATCAGTGGGGCACGGGCGCGTCGATGGGTTCGGTTTGGGGCGACTACGACAACGACGGCTACGAAGATCTGTTCCTTTACAAGTGGGGCAAGCCAGAGCTCTTTCATAACGATGCGGGGAAGAGATTTTCGCGTGTGAGCGATCAGGCAGGGTTGCCGTCGTGGGTCAACGCCAACACAGCAGTGTGGTTCGACTACGATCGCGATGGACGTTTGGATCTGTTCCTCGGTGGCTACTACGCGGAAGACGTGGACCTCTGGCATTTGAAGAACACGAAGATGATGCCCGAGAGTTTTGAGTACGCGCAGAACGGTGGGCGTAAGTATCTCTTTCGAAATCTCGGTGACGGATCGTTTGAAGAAATCAGTCAGAAAGTCGGCATCGACACCAGGCGCTGGGCGCTCGCCGCCACCGTTGCGGATTTTCGCGGCACCGGCAATCAGGATCTTTTCATCGCCAACGATTACGGCATCTCGGAGCTCTACTTCAACGACGGGAAACAGTTTCGCGAAGTCGGAAAGCAGACCGGAGTCGGTTTCTCGCCGAAGAGCGGCATGAACGCGTCGATCGGAGACATTCTCAACCAGGGACGCTACGCGATCTACGTTTCAAACATCTCTGAAGAAGGGATCCTGATCCAGGGCAACAATCTTTGGGTGCCACGCGACGGCACCAGCGGCGAGGCTCTCGAGTACGAGAACATGGCGCGTGCAATGGACGTCGAGATCGGCGGCTGGAGTTTTGGCGCTCAGTTTGGTGACCTCAACAACGACGGCACACTCGATCTGTATCTTGTAAACGGTTACGTCTCGCTCGATCGCAATCAGAACTACTGGTACGACTTCTCTAAGATCGCCGGCGGCAACTCAACGATCATTTCCGATGCGGCGCACTGGCCGGCGATGGATGGTCGGAGCTTGTCCGGTTATCAACAAAAAAAAGTCTGGCTCAACGACGGCGCCGGGAAGTTTGTAAACGTGGCGCAGGCAGTTGGAGCGAGTGATGTTTTTGACGGTCGCGCGGTCGCGCTTGTCGATCTTTGGAATCGTGGCGTGCTCGACGTCGTGGTTGCAAATCAAAAAGGTCCCCTGCTGATTTACAAGAACAACGTAGCGCCCGAGAACAAGTGGATCGGTTTTGAGCTCGAAGGCGCGCAGAGTAATCGCAGCGCGATCGGCGCGGAAGTGCGTCTGTTCTGGGACGGGCACCAACAAGTGCAACAGGTGTCGGGTGGCAGCGGCTTTTGCTCGCAGAACCAGCGGCGGTTACATTTCGGACTCGGCAAGAACCCGCAAATCGAGAAAGCGGAGATTCGCTGGCCTTCAGGAAATATGCAAACGATTCAAAAACCCGTCGCCGGGCAAGTCTATAAGATCAAGGAGTCAGCATGAGCCAAACGGCTGTCGAAGGTGCTCCCAGTCTTCCGGTGACGGCGTCGAAAAAGCTCTCCTTCAGCAACCGTTACCTGCCGCCACTTTTTATCACCACCATTCTGGTGGTGGGCCACTTTGCTTACGGCATTCTCGAGAGTTATGAGCGGACCGCGCTGGCGATCGTTGCTGCACTCGTAGCGGAGCTGGTGCTGGGGCGGATCTTTTTTGGGAAGTGGCTCAATTTAGCGAGCGCATACATTTCGGGTATCAGCGTCGGGATTCTGATTCGTTCGCCTGCGTTTTGGCCGTACGCTTTATGCAGCGTGATTTCGATCATGTCGAAGTATGTGCTGCGCGTGAAGGGCCGGCATCTTTGGAATCCGTCGAACTTCGGAATTTGTGTGTTGTTGTTTCTGGCGCCGGAGACGGTGGCGGCGCTGACGATTCAGTGGGGTAACTTCATCTGGCCGCTGCTGGTTATCTGGATCCTTGGGTCGGTGATTATCTGGCGTGCGAAACGAATTCACATCAGCGTGACTTATGTGCTTTCGTTTCTGGCGTTTGCGTTCCTGCGTAGTTGGATTACGGGAGACCCGTGGCGGTCGGAGGTTTCTCCTATCACGGGACCGATGTACCAGCTCTTTGTGTTCTTCATGATCACGGATCCGAAGACGACGGTGAAGTCGATCAAGTGGCAGTGCATTGTGGTGTTTTTGGTTGCGTTTGTGGAGATGTTGTTGCGTCTCAACCACGTGGTCTACGCCCCGCTCTACGCGCTATTCCTCGTTGGACCAACAGCAATGCTGATCGAGATCTGGTTGGAATCGCGGCACAAAATTGCATAGGGCATCGAAAAATAGAACAAGTCAGGAAGAGGGGCTTGCCCCCGCTCTGCGAATCTTCGAACGGCGGGGGCAAGCCCCTCTTCCTGACTTGTTCTATTCTTCAGTTACTAATTTGTCCTATTCTTCAGTTGCTAAGTTAGCTTTGTGTTTTGTCCTACTTGTGGCTTTGTTCTCGGGATGCAAACAACAAGCTCCGACTGCGCCTGCGGCGAACCCTGCCACTGAACAAGTCGCCGTGGCGTCTCCGTCACCGAGCCCGACACCACCACGTCCCTCCGGTCCGATCGAATACACCGACGTCACCAACGAAGCAGGCATCCGTTTCAAACACAACAGCGGTGCCTTCGGTAAGAAGTATCTCCCGGAAACGATCGGCGCCGGCGGCGCATTTCTCGATTACGATAACGATGGCTGGCAGGACATCCTGCTCGTCAACTCGATGGACTGGCCCGAGAACAAGAAACGTAACAAATCATTCCCCGCCCTCTTTCACAACAACAAAGACGGCACGTTCACAGACGCAACGCACCAGGCAGGTCTCGGCGTCGAGATGTACGGTCTCGGCGTCGCAGTCGCCGACTACGACAACGACGGCAACCAGGACATCTACATCACGTGCGTTGGTCCAAATCGTCTCTTCCGTAATCTCGGTGGCGGAAAATTTGCTGACGTCACGGCGCGTGCCGGCGTTGGCGATCCGGGGTTCTCAACCAGTGCCGCGTGGTTTGATTACGATAACGACGGCAAGCTCGATCTGTTCGTCGGCAACTATGTCGAGTGGTCAGTCGAGACAGATCAACACTGCACTCTCGACGGTAAAAACAAATCCTACTGCACGCCGCAGACTTACAAAGGCCAGAGCGCGTCGTTGTACAAGAACCGCGGCAACGGCACTTTCGAAAACGTCACCGCACGCGCAGGTGTCACCGATCCGGCGGGCAAAACACTCGGCGTCGCCCTCCTCGATTACGACAGCGACGGCTGGATGGATCTCTTCGTCGCCAACGACACCGAACCCAACAAACTCTATCGCAACAACCGTAACGGCACGTTCACTGATAACGCAGTGATCGCCGGCGTTGCTTTCAGCGAATCAGGCACGGCGCGCGCGGGCATGGGCGTCGACGCCGCTGATTACGACGGCTCCGGCAAGCAGAGCGTCGTGATCGGCAACTTCACGAACGAAAGCATCGCGCTCTATCACAATGATGGTTCCGGTTTGTTTACTGACGAAGCACCCGCGTCCGGAATCGGAAAGATGTCGGCTCAGTCGCTGACGTTTGCATGTTTCTTCTTTGACTACGATCTCGACGGCCTGTTGGATATCTTCGCGGCTAACGGTCACGTTTCTGACGACATCAGCGTGGTGCAACCGACGGTCAAGTATGCGCAGCCACCACATCTCTTCCGCAACAAGGGCAAGAAAAAGTT
>JAICQI010000499.1 GCA_025937955.1 Pyrinomonadaceae bacterium | reverse complement strand
CGAGATGGAGGGCCACGCCACGCTGACGCAATCGCGCTTGGTGAGGCTGATGAAACGTGGCCCCAGATAGTTGAAGACGTTGCTCGTGGTGAACTCAAAGATATTTATGCGCCGGTTGACGATGCGGGTAAAGAACGGAAACCGAGTCTTCAGCCTTACCCGGCCATTGCCTGGGACACTCTCAATCTCGATCAATTTAACTTCTTCCCGCGTGTCCTACGGCCTTTGCTATCGCGCGTCGGCCCACATTGGCGCTCGTTGCACATTGTGCCGATCGAATCAGGGCGGGGCTGTCCTTATGGTTGTGAGTTTTGCACCGTCACCGGATTCTTCGGCGACTCGATCCGGTTCCGCACAAATAAAAGTATTGTTGACGAACTGTTGACGTTAAAGGCACGTGCTAAAGCTGAAGGCGGAGTTATCTCAGTGTTTTTTGTTGATGACAATTTTGCCATCAGTATCAAACGAACAAAGTCACTGCTACGCGACATCATCGCTGCCGGTGCGCAACTCCCCTGGATCGCTCAGATTAGCGCCAACCTTTTACGGGATGAAGAACTGGTTGATCTGATTGCGGAGTCCGGCGGGAAGGTCATCTTTATTGGAATGGAGTCGATCGATCCCGTGAATCTGGCCGACGTTAAGAAGGGATTTAACAAGCCCGAAGAATACACGGGCGTGCTTCAACGTCTTGCTGACCGAAAGATCTACGCCATCACTTCCTTCATCATCGGCATGGATAACGACACACCAGGCGTGGCGGAGCGGATACTGCAACAGATTCGCACCTGGCCTCCCGGCTTGCCGGTTTTCGGCCAACTCACACCGTTTCCCTCGACCCCACTGTATAAGCGGCTCCAGGAAGATGGCCGCCTGGTGCGACCAAAACACTGGCTGAAGTTTGAGAAAAACACGATGGCCCACGTACCTCTTAAGATGACCATCGAGCAAACGCACTACGAGCTCCATTATGCGTGGGCCCATTCATACGACGCCGCCCGCAATGCAGAAGCGGTTCAGGCGATGAGTTACGCACCAGTTGGTCCGCGGATTTTTCATCTCATCACGCGGTTTGCGTTTCGCGCCATCTTTTTCCCGCAAACAACCAGACGAGCGTGGCTCAAAGTGTTTTTTGAGAATAGGCGCACTGTCTTCAGTCTTGCGAAAGAAGCGATTGGTGGTGTGCTGACTTCAAAGCGAAGAAAAGATGATAGCTCCTCTGTGATAACACCGCTGAGAGCAAATACTACTCGTTGACGAATGATGAAAAGGCAGGCCAGTTATCCGAGTAAGCGATCGAACTCGTCTTTGACAACTCGATAACACTCGCATGCGGTAGCTTCCAATTTCTGGCGGTCCAGGATCTGTATGCGGCCCCGCACATAGCTAATTGCCCCCGATGTCCTGAAGGTGACCCGCAGCAACTCGGTACATTTGTTTATGTGTGTTGCCGCACGGACGTAATCGGCACCAACCTGTATGGTTCCACTAAAGCCTAACCTCCGCTTTCCTCCGGATTAGGAGAAGATACAGGTAAAGGCATGAAAGTAGTTGATTTTCGAAAAGTTAAGAAACGCCCGCTGATCCTGGTAGTGGAAAATGTCTATGAAACACGCGCAGGCATTGACACGTTGCTGAAGGCGAACGGCTATCGTGTGGCTTTGGCAAGCGCCGAGCGAGAAGCGATAAACATCGCTCGACTGGAGCGACCCAACCTGATACTCGTGAGCGGCTCGGCGTTACCCGACAACGTTCTCGTCAAGGCGAGGCGCGTACGAAAGGAAGCCGGCGCTGACGATGAGATTCCGGTTGTAGTCTTTTGCGCTCAAGACATTAGTGAAGGTGAAGAAGTCGCAATTGGTGGAAACGTATACTTAACGAACCCTGACAACTTCAATCAGTTGAGAAGTCTCATCGCCCGGCTGCTGCTGGAGGCGGCGCACGGTGAGATTACCGACGGAGAAGAGCAAACACTGGAAAATATGACAAATAACAGCAGTAGAGCGCCTTTGGTCATCAGGTTCATGGAAACTAAACCGCGAATGCTGATGGAAATCACCAACACGACCGCGAACACACTTAAGTCCGTTGAGATTCTGACAGTATTTTTGAAGGACGAAGAAGGCGAGGCTGGTCCTTCGCGTGCGCATATTCGGTTTGACACCATCAAGTCTGTTAAGCCAAACGAAAAGGCGGTTGTTTCTCATAGGACCTGGATTAATGGCAGGCCGGTAAGTGATGCACAGGATCAAATCAGTCGGCTTGAGATCATAGCTGGAGCGGTCAAGCCTTATGTCCTGGACATTTCCTGGGAGGATTTGGACGGGAAGACCCAGTTTCAAAGAATCCCCGTCGGTCACTAGTTAAGACTAATCATGTTATACCCGCAATTGGAACAAGGGTTAAAAGCGGAGAAGCAGGCAGTGAAAAGAGCTACGAGCGAAAGCATGGTCGAACAGTGCAAACAAATAGGCTGAGGAACAACTCTCGCGCATCCTCGTGTTCTCAAGAACTGGTTCAGGGAATCCCACTACATATAGAAGGGCTGATGCTCAACAATCCTTAAGGTTTCCCTCACAAAGCTGGCAACGGCTTCCGGCTCGTCGTCATAAACATCGAACATCGGTAGAACTTTTGTGACCGTCATCAGTTCGTGGACACTCTCGGTCATGTGCATTAGCTTGAGGGCTCCGCCTTTTTTGTCGAGAGTGACGTGGCTTGCAACAAGCTCGCCCAGCGCGCCTGAATCAATGTGCTTGACGGAGGCAAGGTCCAGGAGAACCTGAATTTTTCCTTCTCCGGCAAGGCAGCGAACGGACTCGTGCAACGCTATAGTGGCACCGCGAACTCTTTCTCTGCCCTTTAGATCGAGGATCGTTACGTCGTCGACCCGACGCTCATTAAGATAAAGATTAATCATTTCGTTTCATTCAAAGCTGTCACGGCACCGCTGTTAAGGTACCGGGAATCACACATTGGGGACATTTTCCATCGTTGCTTCAATCAAACGGTCCACGACGGCTTTCAGGTCGCCAGTATCCCGCCAGACTTGAAGCTGTTCGTCGGCTGAAGTTCCGCGCTCAAGAATTTTGTAGATGTGGCCAATCTCTTCGCGTGAGCCGAGATCGTCGATAACATCGTCCACGAACTCCAGAAGTTCATGAATGAGATCACGTACTGGCACTTCCTTGCCTTTGCCAAAGTCGATCATCTTCCCGTCAAGCCCGTAACGCACCGCGCGCCACTTGTTTTCCTCGATGAGCATCTTGTGATGCAGCCGATACGTAAGATTTTGATCGAGAAGCTTATTTATCTTCGCGACTAGTGCCTGGAACAGCGCGGCAATTGCAATGGTGTCATCAACGCGGGTGGGAATATCGCAGATGCGAAATTCCAGCGTTGGGAAGAATGGATGTGGGCGCACATCCCAATAGATCTTCTTACCATCATCAATGCAACTTGTTTCAACGAGGAGCCTGACGTAACGTTGAAACGAACTATTCGATTCAAAGTGGTCGGGAATACCGGTACGCGGCATTCTGCTGAAGACTTCCGAGCGGTAAGACTTCAATCCCGTGTGTATGCCGAGCCAGAAGGGGGATGATGTGGAAAGAGCAAGCACATGGGGCAGCATGTAGCGCACAGCGTTCATGATGTGGATTGCCCGCTCTGGATCCGCAACGCCAACATGGACGTGGAGACCGAAGGTGAGTAACGAGCGCGCGATTATCTGGTTCTCTTCTACGATCAGTTCATATCTGGCATTTTCAAAAATGTTCTGATCCTGCCAGTGCGAGAACGGATGAGTGCCGGCAGCGACAATCTCCAACCCCTTCTTGCGCACCAGACCGGAAAGGATACCGCGCAGGTTTGTAATATCGGATCGAGCTTCTTTTATGTCTTTGCAGATTCCGGTGCCCACTTCGATCATCGACTGGATCATTTCTGGTTTGACCTGCTCACCGAGCAGCATCTTGCCTTCTTCCAGGATTTCAGAGACATGAGAACGAAGGTCGCGGGTATGCGGATCAACAATCTGAAACTCTTCTTCAATACCGAGTGTGAATTGCTTGAACATGCTTCAGCGGACTTTCTTCTCAGTGTGCGCTTCCATAACTCCTTACAGAGTTTCTCCAAATGCTCAGAATCGACTGTCGTGCCTCGCTTGGGACCACTTCTTGAACATCGCCTGATGACGCCTACGGGCGAAGGAGCGCTGAACGGATGTTGTTCCCCCGCTATCTTTGACAGAACCGTTCATCGGTGTTCTGTCATCTGGCTGACCCTCTGAAAGCCATGGGTTTAGCAGCGCCCAGCGTATCTGATCAAACTTGCTGTGTACCGGCGAATTGGCTTCGCCCCTCGCGTTTTGCATGACAAATATGTCGCCTTGTCATTATTAGGGCAAGCAGCTGCACGCGTCTGTGCGCTAGACCGCTTTACGATTTTCATACGAGTAGCTAAAGGGAGACAGGAGTACTGCTAGTTTGCGCCTGCGTGAAAAGCCTCAAGTTAAGAATTAGTCATAACAGTGTCACGGCGGTTACGAAATGCGTGATTCTCGTGTTTCCGGTTGCACATAAGGCTAAAGGCAGGCACCCTCACAGTCAACTAGAACCCAGCACGACGCTAATGCTGCTTACAAACATTCGCATTCTTTGTACAGACGATAACGCCGAAACGCGCGAATTATTGTGCTTGATGCTTGAATACGCGGGTTACAGCGTTGTATGTGTTGGAAGCGGCCAGGAGGCACTGAATAAATTGAGAGTTGAAGAGTTCGATCTGATAGTTCTCGATAATTGGATGCCCACGATGATAGGCACTGAGGTCGCGAAGTTAATCAGAGAATTCAATCCAACGATTCCAATCGTGTTCTATTCTGCCGCCAGCTATGAAGAAGATAAGCAGGCGGCGTTCGATGCGGGCGCGGATGCCTACCTTACAAAACCCCTCGGTGTAGAT
>JAICQI010000291.1 GCA_025937955.1 Pyrinomonadaceae bacterium | reverse complement strand
GGCCGGCTGCGTGGCTGCATGGGTTTGGCTTTACGCAATCTCGACGACGATCTGAAGAAGATTGTGGTGGCCGCGCTTCGCGATGAAAGGTTTTCCGAGACGACACCGGTCAATGCCGATTCGATCGCGGTTACCGTTTCGATGCTCTTTGATCCGCTTGTAATCGGACAGTCGCCGCCGGAAGAAGTGGTTAATTACTATCGTCATGGTGATCAGACGCTGATGGTCTATCAGGGCCAGCGCATCGGGTTACTGCTTCCGTTCGTCGCCGGCCTTTGGAATCTAAACAACGTGAGTTTTGCAAAGGCAGTGCTCGACAAGGCTGGGCTGACTGAGCCGCCTTACACCTGGTGCAGGTTCGATTGCGCTACGTGGTTCGCTGGTTGTGAAGGCGTCTGGACGGTGATTGGAGGTTTTGCTCCGCCGCAACAGACCCTCCCGCCAGTTGACGAGCTTGTCGCTCGACATCGCAAACTGCACGTGCGTTACCTGCTCAAACACTTGCGCGAAGACGGCACGTTCTTCTCGTCGTATCAACCTTTTCACAACCGTCTATTCGAGGGCGTTGATCAAGCGAGACAAGCTCACGGCGCGTGGGTATTGGCCCGCGCTCATAAGATCCTCGGAGGTGATGAACTTGGAAATGCTGCCGGCAAAGTGATCGATTATCTGCTCGCAAACAAGTTGGACGACTCTGTTGCCGAGATCTCGTTCCTGCTACTCGCGCTCTGCAATTTAGCAGACGACGATCCGCGACGTTCGTTGATGAAGGATCTGGCCACGACGCTGTGGCAACGCGTTGAGCTTCCTCACGGCCGCATCGCCACTCACAAAACTGACGATCCATCTCTCGAACCGTATCAGGATTACTTCCCGGGCCAGGTGCTTCTCGCTCTCGCAGTCGCCTGCGAACAAAATGCGTCGACGATTGATGAAGAACGATTGCGGCGCAGTTTTCAATATTACCGTCATCGCTTTCGCTACAAACGTCACTTCGGGCAAGTCACGTGGTTGTTGCAGGCGTTCAGCAAGTGGTGGCAAGTGACCGGCGAGCAGCATTTCGCTGACATGACGTTCGAGATCGCAGACTGGCTTCTGGGCTACCAGCAGGACAAGTCCGGCGGCTTCATCAACGACCATCAACCCGGCACGCCCGGCTACACCACCGCGGTCTATCTCGAAGGCCTGGCGTCCGCAATGTCTATAGCAGACAGCTCGCGCCGTAAAACTTACTTCGATTCATGCGCGCGCGGCTTTCGCTTCCTCGATCAACTCATCATCCAGGACCGCGATCGAGCGATCCTCCCCAACCCGGACTACGCTATCGGTGGCCTGCGCCAGGGGATTCACTATAGCGAGGTCCGCACTGACTTCGTCCAGCACTCACTCTCAGCAATGCTCGAATTTAGCCACGGATTACACGGATGAAAGTCCGGATTTTATCCGTTTGCCGCAAAAAGGCACAGAATCCCAAAATGGTCTTTTGAGCTTTTTGTGTCTTTTTGTGGCTCAAACTCTTGTTCGTTTTCGCGGCGCGAATTGACTGGGTAGAGCTTTTCACGGTTTAATCTGCCGCGGCTTGTAACTACGTCCCCCATCTATTTTAGGAGAAACATAGCTAAGTGAGTCTGTTGCTTGAGGGAAAACGCGCGTTCATCACCGGTGGAACGCGTGGTATAGGTGCGGCAATGTGCGAAGTGTTTTCGCGCGAGGGCGCGGATGTGGCGTTTAGCTACAACTCACGTGAAGACCTCGCCGCGGAGATGAGTGGAAAGATTGAAGCGTACGGTCGACGCGCGTTCAATGCCAGGATTTCCGTTATTGATCGTGTCGGGATGAAGAAACTGACGCGCGAGCTGGTCGAGAAGTGGGGCGGGATCGACATCCTTGTCAACAACGCCGCTATCAACCGCGGAGACAATTTCGCTACGACAACTGATCGCGCCTGGGACGAAGTGATTCATACCAATGTCGACAGTCTGTTTGCTGTTACCAAACCGATCTACAAACAGATGATCCGGCAGCGCAAGGGAATCATCCTCAACATCACCTCGATCGGTGCGATGCGTGCGCTTCCGACCGCCGTACACTACGCCACCTCCAAAGCAGCAATGATTGGATTTACCAAGTGCTTGTCGCGTGAGGCGGCGACGTTCGGCGTGCGAGTGAATGCGATCGCGGCTGGTATCTTCGACACCGATCTCGCTCAAGCACTACCGGATCGTTTACTCCAGATGCATGACTTCTGGACCTCCGCCGGTCGTCTCGGTCGCCCCGAAGAGCTCGCCGAGTACGCTGCGTTCATGGTAAGTGAGCGGAACAGTTTTATGAACGGCGAAGTCGTGATCGTCGACGGCGGAGCGATTACTTAGCCGCAGATTAACGCGGATTACGCAGATCAGCGTTCATCTGCGTCAATCAGCGGCTTTATTCTTCTTTCCAGGTCCCGGAGCGTTCGTTGCATCTCACCCAAACGCCGGAATGCCGCGGTCGATCTCAACCAATCTTTGTTATCAAACGCAGGAATCCCGGAGATCACTTTGCCTGCTGGTATATCGTGACTCGTGGCGCTCTTCGCTGTCAGCACTACGTCATCACCAATCGTCAAATGACCGGCTACACCTGCCTGGCCCGCGAGTATGACGCGGTTGCCGATGTGAGAACTACCGGCGAGTCCTACTTGCGCGCAGAGCAACGTGTCCTCTCCGACTGTGCATGAATGTCCGATCTGAACGAGATTATCAATCTTCGAACCCCGGCCAATCCGGCTCTCTCCAACTGAGGCCCGATCGATCGTGGTTGCCGCGCCGATCTCAACATCGTCCTCGATCACAACTCGGCCGGATTGCGGAATCTTCAACCAGCGTTTCTCTTCATCCTTCGCGTAACCAAAACCATCGCAACCGATCACTGTGTTGTTGTGAATGATCACCCGCTCACCGATCACTGTGCGCTCACGCAACGCGACGCCGGAATGGATGACTGAGCCTCTTCCGATCGTGACGTCGTTGTAGACGGTTACGTTCGGGTGGATACAAACGTCGTCGCCGATAAAGACATTGCGCCCAATCACCGAGCGTGCGCCGATCGCAACGCGCGCCGCGATGCGCGCGGTCGGGTCGATTACGGCGGACGGATGTATGAACGGCTCGAGCTCGGCTTCCGGATTGAAGATCCTCAACGCGCGTGTGTAAGCGAGATAAGGATCCTTTACGCGCAGAACCGCAATCTCTCGATCAGTCTTCGCCTCCTCGCTCAGGTAAACAGCAGACGCACGCGTGGTGTTGACTCGTGGCGTATACCGAGGGTTCGCCAGAAACGTCACCTGTCCCTCGCCGGCCTCATCGAGCCCCGCCGCCCCGACAATCTCAACATCATCGGTCGCCCCCTCAACCGTCGCCCCCGTCAACTTCGCAAGTTCTGAAAGTTTCATAAATACCGTCCTGCTACATTATCGAAACCGGATCGATCTCCAAATTAACCGATCGTAGATTGACGCCATTGGCAGCAGCGGCTCTGAGCGCGGCGTCGGCCATTTCGCGCAGATCTTTGCGGCTGCGCGATTTAATCAGGAGTTGAAAACGATGCTCGCCTTTGAGCCGCGAGAGTGGCGCGGGCGCCGGACCGAGCACGCGACACTTACGTTCCTTATTTATGGCATCGAGCTGCTTGCGCAGTTCGAGACTGTCAGCACGCACGCGACCCAGATCCGGCCCATGGACCAGCAGACTCGCCAGCGCTACAAACGGCGGATAGGAATGATTCTGCCGGTAGCGCAGCTCTTCCTCATAAAAAGTCTCATAGTCCTGCGCACACGCGTGTCGCAAAGCGTAATGATACGGATGATATGTTTGAATCAAGACCCGTCCCGGGCGATCGCCACGTCCCGCTCGTCCTGCGACCTGAGTGATTAATTGAAACGTCCTTTCCGCCGATCTGAAATCAGGTAACGCGAGACCAACATCAACCGATACCACGCCAACCAATGTCACGTTGGGAAAATCATGGCCCTTCGCCAGCATCTGCGTGCCGACAAGCGTATCGATGCGGCCGGCACTGAAGTCAGCCAGCGACTGCTCAAAAACCTTCCGACGCGCGGTTGTATCACGATCGATACGCGCAACACGAAGAGCAGGGAAGAGCAGCTTCAACATCTCCTCGAGTTGTTCGGTGCCCTCGCCAACGTAGTAGATGTACTTCTTTCGACACGAAGGACACACGCGCGGCACTGCTTCACGATGATTGCAGTAATGACAAACGATCACGCGCTCGCTGCGATGATAGGTAAGCGTTACATCGCAGTTTGGACACTGGACCGTCTCACCACACGAGCGGCAGAGTATAAAACTCGAATAGCCACGGCGGTTCAGCAGGATGATTGATTGCTCTTCACGTTCGCGCGTCTCGCGAATCGCTTCGAGCAGTTCATCCGAGAACACGCGCGGTTTGCCGTGGCGCGCAAAGACGGTGCGCATGTCTATGATCTTCGCCGTTGCCATCGGCCGAGCGTAGATGCGCTCAGGCAACGTGACGAAGTGATACTTGCCCTTGCGCGCGTTGTGAAACGATTCCAGCGAAGGTGTGGCGGAACCGAGTACAACGGTCGCCGATTCCTTTTGCGCGCGGACGATAGCGACGTCACGTGCGTTGTAGTATGGCGATTCCTGTTGGCGGTACGACGATTCGTGTTCCTCATCGACGACGATCAAACCGAGATTTCTGACCGGTGCAAACACAGCGGATCTTGTTCCGATTACCACGCGTGCATCGCCATTTCTGACGCGCGTCCATTCGTCAAACCGCTCCCCCTTCTGCAGCGACGAATGAAAGATCGCAACCTGGTCGCCGAAGCGGGAACGCAGACGACGCGAGAACACCGGCGTCAGGGCAATTTCCGGGACAAGCATCAGTGCAGAGCGACCGAGACTCAGCGCTTTGTTCATTGCACGCATGTAGATCTCGGTTTTGCCGCTCCCCGTGACGCCGTGAAGCAGAAAAGCTGCATAGGCGCCCGAGTTCATTTGTTGCTCGATCTGCGTCAGCACGGATGTTTGCGCGTCCGTCAGGATGTGATCTTCTGACTTGACGCCCATTGACTCGCTCAGCGGATCGCGACGTATTGCGTCCACATAGACTTCGACGAGCGTTTTCTTTTCTAAAGATGTAATCGTCGAGGCGCTCACAGCGGCAGTCTTGAGCAACGACTGAACGAGCATCGGTCCTGCTGCTTCGAGCGTCGAGAGCACGCGGCGCTGTCCGTCGCTGAGTTTTTGTTCTTCTGTGTGTGGTTGTTGGCGCAGTCGCACGAAGCGGCGCAGTTTCGGTTTGATAAACTCTGCGGTCCGTCTCTTCGGACTCATGCCCGGAGGCAGAGCGGCTTTGATGACTTCGCCCAGCGGGCAGGCGTAATAGTCTGCGACCCAGCGCGCGAGTTGCAAGATCTCCGGACTGCAAACCGGTTCTATATCGACAAGTTCATGCGCGTCCTTAACATCTATCTCACCCAAATCTGCCGGAAGCTCATCGAGAAGGTCGACGACGTAGCCGGTAACGAGGTTGCGCCCGAGCGGTACCACCAAACGTGCGCCCACCTCTGCCTGGCCACTCTGTTCGGGAGTCAAGCGATAGGTAAACGTTTGAAAGACGTGCAGCGGAACTGCGACTTCAGCGTATGAGGTATTAGCCACGGATTTTCACAGATTAGCACGGATCTATCTGTGGCTGTCTAAGTAGTCGCGGACTTTCTTCAGGTCCTCCCACGTCTCGCGCTTCTTCGACGGATCGCGCAGCAGGTAGGCCGGATGAAACGTGGGCATCACCTTGATGCCTTTGTAATCCTGGAAGGTTCCGCGCAACCTGGTTATGCCCTCACGCGTGTCGAGAAGGTTTTTCATCGCGGTGTTGCCGAGCACGACGATGACTTCGGGTTGGACCACAGCGATTTCGCGCAATAGATACGGCTTGCACGTCGCGGCTTCTTCAGTCGTGGGCGCTCTGTTGAGTGGCGGGCGGCAGCGGTTGACGTTGCCGATCAGCACTTCTTCGCGTTTTAAGCCGATGGCTTCGATGATCTTGGTGAGCAACTGCCCGGCGCGCCCGACAAATGGTCGTGCCTGCGCATCTTCATCGGCGCCGGGCGCTTCTCCGACAAACATCAGACGCGCTTTTCTGTTTCCTTCCGTGTGGACGACGTGGGTACGTTCCTGGTGAAGCGGGCAGCGCGTGCAGTCTCCGATTTCGGCGTGAATCTGTTCGAAGGTTTCGGTTGAGCGTTCGAGTTTCACCGGCGCTGGAGTTAGATCACCGAATAGTGACGTCACCGGTTCCGGCGAGATTTTCTCAACTGGCGCGAGTGCGGGCGGAGGTGCGGGCGCAACGGCAGTCGACGCCTGAATTCCTTCAACTCCCAAAACACGCAAGTGCTCGAGTTGCTTCTTTGTCTCCGTTACAAGATCGAGAAGTTCTTTGGACACGATGTAATCATTTGTAGAGGCGGCACTCGGTGGCCGCCCGTTCCGCGAATATATTGTTACCAGGCACGGCCGGCCACGGAGTGCCGCCCCTACGAAACGCTTCGCAACGATCGAATAACATCGAGAATGCGATCTGCTGCTTCACTCTTCGACATTGCCGGAAGTTCAACTGGATCATTATCTCTGGTGATTATCGTAATCGCATTAGTCGCCGCATCGAAACCCGAATCCGCACGCGTGACATCGTTGGCGATAATCGCGTCAAGCTTCTTGTTGCGTAGCTTCTCGCGCGCATTCTCGACCACGTTTTCCGTCTCAGCCGCGAAGCCGATTACTAACATTCCATTCGTCCGCGACGCTGCGACTTGTGACAGCACGTCAGGAGTTCGCTCCAGGGTCAACGTTATCGACTCTTCCGACTTCTTGATCTTCTGCGCTGCTTTCTGCGCGGGACGATAATCCGCGATCGCCGCAGCGCCAATGAAAACTGACGCATGCGCACTCTCTTGCGCTACAGCCTGCGCCATCTCCTCCGCCGACAATGCCTTCACGATCCGAACGCCAGCCGGGGGACTGACCGTAGTCGTGCCTGCCACCACTACTACCTCGCCACCACGTTTCAACGCCGCTTCAGCCAGCGCAAACCCCATTCACCCTGACGATCGATTCGAGATGAACCGCACCGGATCGATCTCTTCACGCGTTGCACCAACCGTGATCAGAAACCGCTCGCCCGAAAGATCCTGTGCGACTGAAGATCCTTTAAGGCCCT
>JAICQI010000507.1 GCA_025937955.1 Pyrinomonadaceae bacterium | reverse complement strand
GCTTATCTAACTGGCGACGAACAGACAGAGATAGTTAAAGCTGCCATGTCGGCTGGATTAGGGACTCCGGCCGCACGCACTGCGCTGTTGGCGGCCTTAAACCAGGATTTCGCCATGGTCAGTATTGTTGATAACGGTGGACCACCGCCTCTTCAGTTCTTTGCTGACTTAGGCGTGATGAATCCGATCGATCAACTTGTTGACGGATCTGTGCCACTGCGGGATTGGATGCGCCGCGCAGGCGAACTGGCTCGCATGTCACAACGGGTTGAAGCAGACGTTTTTACGAAGTATGAGGCGCGCGTGGCGGCCAAGGCATCCGGTCAGCAAGTCATTCCAGATCCCAAGAAACTGAGAGAGGTCGTCAACAATGAAGATATCGTTCATCGCGACGACATGGTTGATTTCTGGTTTCTCGAAGCGGGAGCATTCGCTGGAAAATCCGTAGGGAAACTGTTTGTTCCACGCTATGAAAACGGCGCTCCGGCAATGGAAAACGGCAAGCAGCGTCGCACCTTGGGGACAGGTTGGCTGCTGACAGACCAACTGGTGATGACAAACCATCACGTGATCTATTCCCGCGCACGCGGTGAGGCGCCGGCAAAAGATGCAGATCTGCTGTTGCAAGGGAAAAACACCATCGTCAAGTTTGATTACAACACCGCTGACGATGATGGTGAAGACGTGGCAGTCGAGAGGCTCGAGGCCTGGGATGAAAATCTAGACTTCGCCATTCTTCGACTCAAAAACGCGGTGACCCGCACTCCGTTGAAGATCGACAAAACCCCGGTTGTCTTCTCTGACGGAATATACGTTCCCCTAAATATCATTCAACATCCATCAGGACACCCGAAGCGCGTGGCGCTGCGCAACAATTTACTTACGGGTGCAGACGACGACACGATCAGATACTTCACTGACACGGTGACGGGGTCGTCGGGCTCCCCGGTTTTTAATGATGAGTGGCAAGTGATCGGCCTGCATCGCGGATCGACCACCGTCGAAGGTGTCTCGTTTCAAGGCCGCAGTACCGCTGTCGTAAACGTCGGCACCCAAATAACAGCGATTCTGGATCACCTCAACGTTAATGCGAAAGCTCTACGTCAGGAGATTCCGGGTTAAAGGTACCTTCGTGGCAAACATTACTCTTAAAGACGACAGGATTCATGTGGGGGAGAGGTTCTCTTTCACACTTCAGCGCACACTGCGACTGCCTGACGACGGCAAAACTTATCCATTGCCACCCGGACTGGGCGCTTTCCCCGTCCTTCGCGTCAGCGACTATGAAGACAAAGTGCCGCAGCAATGGCGCGAGCAGGGAGGGTTCTTTGTTCCGCTCTATCAGCGTGAAGCGCTCTGGTTGCAGTTCGAAGGAGCATGGTGGAAACCCAATGCCGTAAAGGTGAGTGTGGGTGGTATCAACGCAGTCTCGGGTGAAGCCTGGAACGAAGAGCTTCGAAACGATCCGCAAAACTATATTGTGTGTCCCGATCAGCCATGGCTCGACGGGATCAATATTGGTGAAAGTCAGATCCGTCAGTTCGTCGCAACGCCTTTGGGTCTGGGAGACACGATCGAA
Source organism: Pyrinomonadaceae bacterium (assembly GCA_025937955.1). Classification (GTDB taxonomy): domain Bacteria; phylum Acidobacteriota; class Blastocatellia; order Pyrinomonadales; family Pyrinomonadaceae; genus PSRF01. The sequence continues at coordinate 3,337 of JAICQI010000507.1, read as the reverse complement.
GAGCAATTGACTGGCAGCCATGAATGGGGCGGACTTCAGTTGCAGGTGTTCGAACCACGCCCGGGCAGATTTCCGGATCAGCCACCTGCGCCCGGTCCCGTCATTTTTGAATCGTTAGCTGAAGCGCCGGCCGCAGCTGGCATGGGAATCGGTGCCGGCGGGCGGATGGAGCAAAAAATCTATCCTGACAGCTACGGACTCGATACGTGGGACCCGGCAAGCTGCACCCAGGTACTCATTCATATCGTCAACAGCGAACAGTATTTTGCGATAACGGGCCGAGAGCCTCCGCCTTCACCTGTCTCGGCCCAACTTTACTCAAACATGAAGCTACCCTGGTTTCAACTCTATGATGAGGATCGCGCCGACCTTCCTGCATCAGAGCGTTTGAAAACGGTGAAGGCATTACAGGAACGTGAATTGGAACGCGGGTCAGGCGAAAAGGATAGCGAGAATCTAAAGATCGATCCTGACCAAATCATTCATCTCAAGAATAAAAAGAAGCCAAGCTAACCCATTCACGCTTTGATCTTGTGAACTCACCCAATGAGGAGGTGTTATGGAGTACGAATATCTATTTGAAGTTTATCCCGACGAAATCCAGGCCCGGTTGGAAGCCCAGGAACGTTTCGCTCGAAACTTGCCCAGTAATGTCGGAGAAACAGGTCTGGAGTTTGTGATTGAAACATTGAAGCGATGGGATCCGGGCCAGAAGTTAACCATCGCTTTCAACGGTGGGAATGCTGCCCTGCATAAGAAGATTGCGGACACAGCCACTGAGTGGTCCAGGCATTGCAACTTGCAGTTCGACTTTGGATTCAACCAGGCCACGGGCGAATTCCGTCGGTGGTCTACCAATGATTCCGAATTCAAAGCCGACATCAGAATCGGTTTTGACAAACCGGGTTTCTGGTCGCTTGTGGGGACCGATAGCAGAAATGCTGCTGTTGTTGACGCCTTCGAAGCGTCGATGAACTTCGGCGGATTTCTAACCGGCCTTCCAACTGCATGGGCCGGCACTGTGCTCCACGAATTCGGCCACGCACTTGGTTTCCACCACGAACATCAGCACCCTGTTGGTGGCTGTGATCTCGATTTCCGTTGGGAGGACAGTCCGGGCTACATACCGTCGGTGGATCAGTTCGGTCAGTTCATCCCGGATGTGAATGGGAATCGTCCCGGTATATACACCGTTCTCGGTGGTCCACCAAACCGCTGGCCGCAGTGGAAGGTCGACCATAACTTGCGCCAGCTTAGAAACTCGCACGCCTTTATGGTCAGCGCCTTCGATCCCAAGTCGATCATGAAATATCACTTCGGAGATTGGATGTTTCGTGACGGGACCAGCAGCCACTGCTTCAGCCAGCGAAACAACGTACTGTCCGACAAAGACAAAGCGGGCGCCGCCGTCGCATATCCTCACGATCAGAATGAAATGGCGACCATTGTTGAAGAGAAGAAGGTTTTTCTGAAGACTTTGGTCAGCGGGAACAAACTTCAACCGGAAGTACAGAAGTCCTACGAGATCAGGTTGGAAAGTTTGGAGGAAATCTAGCGGCCGAAATGTTTTCACACTAAGACACATTGCTTTTGTAGAGGCTGCTTTAAGTTTGCTTAAGAGGATTGTGCCTGCCACCAGCGCCCGCTTCATGTGGTGTAGTGGCAGGCCTCTTACTTCAGCATTACGAGCGATTAAGAGGAGGTTTTAGGGATGCCCGAAGATCTATCGTCTACCGTTGAATTTTTACGCCCGTCGGGTAGTCCATCCGACCACAACGGCGTACTTACTGAGAGTGCACCAGCATTAGCGTTCAACGACCCCCTGCGGGTAGGCAACTTAATGCGCGCAGCGAATATGCGCAGGGCGGGTGCGCTGTCTAACGAAATGTTTGCCGCGGCTCTTGCCAGCGATACACCCGGCCTTGAGGTCATCATCGGCGAGAATAATATTTTGCCGGCATGGTTCCTTGACGTTGCACCGACGCGGGCCACGGCGGTCTGCAAAATTGAGGCCAGCGGCACAAACTACAAAGGGAAGCAAGGAACATGGTCCGGTACCGGCTTCCTCATCTCGGACAATATCCTCCTCACGAACCATCACGTCATCAACTCTAAAGACGTTGCACGTAACGCCGAGTGCATATTTAACTATCAGCGTGATCCGGAAGGCGCGGACTTACCGGTCAAACGTTTCCGCGTCAAACCTGATCGTCTCTTCATTACCAGTCCTACGCCGAACGGCCTCGATTTCACCTTCGTATGGGTCGACGGTGCACCCGGCAAGCAGTTCGGGAAAGTGCCGTTCCATCGCGACTTCTTCGTTATCAAAGAACGGGACGTGGCAAACATCATTCAGCATCCCGGAGGCGACTATAAGGGCGTCACGTTGCAGGAGAACAGAGTCGGGGATCTCTTTATCATGAGCCACGATGAAGAAATCGTCGGCGCCGTGCGTCTGGGCCAGTGTTGGTGACAGAAAAATGTGATCGATCATGGACTGCGGGCCCTTTACGTAAGAGAAGGCACCGCCCTCTTCATCTCCGGCGCTCAACGGAACCATGCCGCCCGTAATCAGCTTGCTGAAGTCGTCGCTCGCCAGCGGCGCGTTGTAATCGCCGCCGATCACCCAATCGCGATCCACTCCGTATTTATTGATCATGCGATCGACGGCTGCCGCGAGGATCGCGGCCGCCATGCGCCGACGCTTCCAGCCTTCGCCTTTGGCTTTGAGGTGCAGCGGCACGAGCAAAAACTCAAACTCGTCGCCACCCTGGTTCGCAAACCGAAAGAGCGCGGGATAACGATCGAACACCTGACCTTCAACAGCTTCCAGATTGAGGTCATCAAAATCTTCGCTATGTACGTGGAACCACTCGTCAATCTCGTCGGGCCATTGCACCTTTGCACCTTTAACGGTCTTCGTGTTCCACATCACGGTGGTCGTCTGCTTGTCACCGGAAGCGTCTGGTTCGGAGAAATCACACGCGAACTCGAGGTGGTAAACGTCATTGAGGTGTTTGACGAGTGCGCGCGTGGCTTCGGGAGAGGATTCCTCGAATGCCCAGATGTCGAGGTTCATTTTGACGATGACCTCGCCCACTCGCTGGAGCTTCTCCTCGTAGTGACGATTAAACCACTCGATATTCCAGAAGCCGACATCGATGTCGCCCGCCTCACCCTCGTAGATGTTCACGAGTGTTTCGACAGCAGGTCCCGAATCCGGCACGTGACGCCCCAGCGCGCCCCAATGGCCCAGGATTGCGTCGGTTCCGTTAACGTGCGACAGGAGTTCTTGAATTGCAGTGCGGTTTTGTGGCTGGTCCAACATTAGCTTTTC
>JAICQI010000187.1 GCA_025937955.1 Pyrinomonadaceae bacterium | reverse complement strand
TCGCGACCCTGGTTACTGACATGGTTTATCGCTGGCTCGCCCCTCGGATCAGAGTGGGTTAACTGTAAGGGCGGCCCTCCATGGCCGCCCTACTCTTTGACTTCGTACACTGGGGCGGCCACGGAGGGCCGCCCCTACAGTTAACCCACTCTGATCCGAGGGTCGAGCCAGCGATAAACCATGTCAGTAAGCAGGTTCGCGATGATGTACGTCATGCTGATCACCAGCACACATCCCTGCACGACGCGGTAGTCACGTTTTCCGATGCCATCTTCGACGAGCAATAGTCCCAGGCCAGGCCATCCGAAAACCTTCTCGGTGATGATCGCGCCGGCAAGCAAAACGCCGAGTTGCAACCCGAGTATCGTGACAACCGGAATCAGCCCGTTCTTCAAGACGTGTTTGTAAACCACGGTTCGCTCGCTCAAACCCTTCGCGCGTGCCGTGCGAACGTAATCTTCGTTCAACTCTTCAATCACCGACGAGCGCACCATGCGTGTCAGAATCGCTGAAAGCGCCGCGCCCAACGTGAATGCAGGAAGAATGATGTCGCTCCAGTCGAAGCGGCCTGAAGGAGAAAGCAAACGGAGCTTGACGGCAAATATGTAGACCAGCATCGGCCCGATCACAAAACTGGGCAGACTGATCCCAAGCAGAGCAACGACTGACGCGAGATTGTCGATAATCGTTCCTCGGTTCGTGCCCGCGATCACGCCCAAAGGAATGGCGATGACGATTGCGATAAACATCGCCACGATCGCGAGCTCGATCGTGGCGGGATAGCGTTCAAGAATGAGATCGATCACGGGCCGATCATTACGAAACGACAGACCCATGTCGCCAGTCAGCAACGAACGCCAGTAATCGGTGTAGCGATTGTCGGCGCCATGCCAGACGAAGTGTCGCGCACCATTGCTGTCCTGTGGAAAAGAGAAGAAGAAGGGTGGACGATCGAGCCCGTGCTTCTCGCGAAACTGCGCGAGCTGTTCCGGTGTGGCCTGTTCGCCAAGGATCGCGACTGCCGGATCACCAGGCACAAGTTCAATCAGAAGTGTTACGAGAGAGACGACGGTCCAAACAACCAGCAGCAGAATAAGCAGGCGTCTCAGGATGCCGAAGATCCGGTACCGAAGGTTGGTGCGCACTGCGGCGCATAATAACATGAGCCACGGATTACACAGATGGGATACCGATCAGCGCTGATCGGTATCCCATCAGTATTATCCGTGGCTAAAAAACGTAGCCCGGAGCACGATCCGAATACTCGCACAGCCCCGACAACCGCGCGCTTACCAAACCGTACTCCGTGACTACGTATCTGGTTGCAAACTATAAAGAGCTGCAACCAATCCCTCGAACTAGTCCGGCCTTCTACCCATGTGCAAGGCCGCTATGCCGCCCGTTAGGTTTTCGTATCCGACCTGGACGAAACCTGCCCGTTCCATCAGGAGCGAGAGTTGGGACTGGTCCGGAAACTTCTGGACCGATGCCGGCAGATAGCTATATGCGTTTCGTGAACCGCTCACGACGCGTCCTATCCACGGCAGTACTTTTCTAAAGTACAGATTGAACACCGGTCGAAGTAATGCATTCGCTGGTCTTGAAAACTCCAGCACAGCCACCCAGCCGCCCGGTTTCAAGACTCTCGAGAGTTCCGCAAGACCGCTTTCGACATTCGACAGGTTGCGCAATCCAAACGCTATCGTCGCCACGTCGAACGTGCCATCTCGAAAAGGCAGGTCTAACGCATCACCCTCTATGAAGCGTATGCGACCAGACGTCTTACCGGCGGCTATGTCCAGCATCGGCCGGCAGAAATCAGTCCCAACCACTCCTGCTCCCGTAATTTCAAACAACGTCAGCGATAAATCGCCTGTGCCACATGCTACATCGAGAACGCGCGCACTGCGGGACGAAAGCTTCTCGCGAACTCTCGTTGCGACTAACCGGCGCCATCGCTTATCGACGTTGCCGGAAAGTAAGTGATTCAAAAGATCGTACCGGCTCGCGATCGAAGCAAACATTTCGCGAACGCGGCCCGCATGCTCGTTTGCGGCACTGCCGTTCTCGTCAGGCACAGTTAAGCCAAATCTGATGGAGGTTTGGTTGCAGGACGATTGCGAACAATTTGTGATTACCCGGGCTTGTCGTTTGTCGCTGGTTTCGTTGGCGATTTTTGCGATGGCGCCGGTGCTGCGATCTCGCCAAGAACTTCGTACTGAAATCGTCCTTGCAGCGCGGCTTTGAGTGCTGCCGCTTCACCAGCAACGACTGAAACGATGGTCTTGTTAAAAAGTCGATTAGCAACACGTTGGACCTCTGCGGCAGTTACGGATCTCAGCAACGCTATTTCATCCTGCGGAGCGCTCAAGCGATACGTGTCTGCATCGAGCCACGGATCCGCGAGCGCATCGGGTTTCGCAAGATTGGCGGAGATCTCGTTGATGGCTTCGGTCCTGGCCCGTTCCAATTCCTCGGCTGTCGCCGGAGTAGACATCAATGAGTCGAGAACTTTTCGTGCGTTCGTGAGCGAATCAACCGCAGTTAGCTCTGTAACTGTGGCGCCCATTACAAATGCGCCCGGTAAGACGTGAGCGTCGGTTTTGACGAAAACAGGTTGCTTGCTTAACTCCGGAGATGTTGCTTGCCAGCGATGTTGCGCAACTTTCGCCAGCACCAGCGCGGTGTGAAAGTCCGTGTCGGATCGCGAAACGCCGCGCGTTGCCAAACGAACTTCGACGCCTGGCCCAGGCACATTGACGATCAGCGTGCGTGTGTCGGGAGCAGGCGGTTGGCGAAAAGTTGTCGGGACGATCTGTTCGCTTTTGCGCCATGGACCGAGTATCTGGCGCAGCGTCTTCATCGCGCGTTGTTTTGTTACGCCGCCGATAACTGCGAGCGTGGCGTTGTTTGAATTCAAAAAGCGGTCGCGGGCCTGCATCAAGTCGGCGCGGTCCACTCGCGCCACATCTTCCGGCGAGCCTGAGGCCGGACGACCGTATGGAAAGTCGCCATAAAGCCGGGCAGCAAGCGCGCGGTCAGCGACTGTAGCCGGAACGATCGACGTGTCGCGCAGGAGCTTGATGCGCGCGTCGCGCACGCGTGTTACGACTTCGGGAGTTAACTGCGTTGACAGCAACGCATTGCGCAGGACCTCGGCGATCTGTTCGAGCTCGGAGGCTTTGCCAACCATCGTGATCGTGGTGGAATCGTAAGTGACGCTGACGTCGAGTTTCCCACCCATTTCGTCAGTGAAGTAATCGACTGTTGCCGGGTCGGGGAACAGCATGTCACCGAGGAGCGCCATCTGGCCTGACTTTCCGGCGAGATCGAAAGCGCTGCCGCTGTTGATCCGGAGTTTCAGGATGACTTCAGGGCTTCCGGGCTTCAGCCAGAACAGCAGACGCAAGCCGTTTAAGAGTTGCTCGCGCTCCGGTTGGGCTGGTGTTTGGGCGCTCAGAGGCTGCGCGGCGAGCGCAACGCTGAGGAGGATAGTTCCCGCAAAGGCGCAAAGGCGCAAAGAAGAACGATGAATCATCGGTAAATGCCGGAAAATGTAGCAGTCTTCAGCGGACCAAAACATCTTAGATGCCGGGTGTTTGCCCGTCAACCGTTTGGCACTTCAGTGCATCCTAAGCCCTGATTGATAAAGGGATCTGGTCGATCTGACCCGGCAAAAACGCAAAAAGAGTATGTACTTGCCGCCCTCGGCGGATTATATTCGGCCCAGTATTGTTGGGGCGCGCAAGTTTTTTCAGTCTGGAACGTCACTTTTCAACGGTTGCTGGTAACTAAAGCAGGAGCAAATCCTGCAGGATCGAGTGCTTGATTGCCCGAGAGAACCACAGACGAGGTTTTGCTGAGCAAGGCGGGAGCGGGTGACCAGGCAGCCTTCCTGGAGTTGTACGAACGTTACCGGGAACCGATTTTTCGTTTTGCTTACCGGTTGCTGGGCTCGGTTGAAGTCGCAGAAGACGTAACTCACGACTGTTTTCTCAGCTTGATTCGCAAGCCTGAGAATTATCGTCCTGAGCGCGCTTCTTTGAAAACTTACCTGTATGCAGCGGCGCGGAACCTGGCGTTGAAACATTTCCGTAGTCAGGGCCGCGAGACAGGGCTGGACGAAGTCGCTGAGGAACCGAAAGATTCGCCGCGGCGCGGACCTTTGCGGAGACTGCTCGACGAAGAACTCGCGACTCTGGTGAGAGACGCAATTTTCAGTCTTCCCCCACTGCAACGAGAGGCACTCATCCTGTTTGAGTATGAAGGCCTGAGCTTGAACGAGGTCGCCGAGATTGCCGGCACCGACGCAGGCGCGATTAAGGCCCGTTTATACAGGGCGCGCGAGGGTCTCAGAAGGACGCTGCGGCCTTACTTGAACAGCAATCAGGAATTGAATAGTGGTCGGGAAATTGTTACTTTGAGGGAGGCGTGAAATGGGCGTTCAGCCGGAAGATGAAATTATTTCCGACGATGAGCTCAAGTCGTTGCTCGAACGCTGGGTCGCGCCAGGGCCTTCGAGAGTTCTCGACAAGCGAATCGAAACGAGCTTTGCAAGAGAATTTTCTGGTGCAGACAGACTGTCTCAGTCGGTGCTGCTCCCCCACAGGCAACAAGAGGTAGTATCGATGAAGTTCTGTTCAGTATGTAAAGAAGAGTTTGCTGACAAGTTCAGCTTTTGTCCCGTCGATGGGAACCCACTGACGCTGGTTTCGCCGCCGGTTGAAGAACCGAGCGTGACTGTGGCTCAGGATCCTAGTGTGACGGTCAGCCGAGACACCGTGGCTGAGTCTGCACCGAGTTACCACCAGGAGCCAGTCGAGAGCGAACCAGTCTATATTGCTTCCGATACTTCCTCAGCACTGGTTTTACGAGATGAATATCATCTCACCTTCCTGGACGACTCCGGTCTGGCAGCTCGTCTGAGCCACGAAATGAGAGACGTGGCCCGTGATAATCAGTTGACCAGAGAAGAGTTCAAGCGCGATCCATTTGGATTCACTAAGCGAACCTTTGTTGGTTACGGCGGCATGTTCCGGAAGTTTTTGGATAAGCCGTATGTCAAAGCTGCTATGGGCGCGGCTTTCCTGGGGATGCTGGCGCTGGTTGGCGCAGTCATGCTGATGGATCGCACGCAATCGACGGGAGCATCGCGCGCCGGATTGATCACTTTTGCGATTATCGCAGGTGGTTTGCTCGTCGCATTGTTCTCAACCTGGCTTGGACGCGAGCGCGGCGCCGCAGTAATGGGAGCGGAGCCATCGGATTCTAGAAGCGTTGTCGCCGCGATGGTCTCAGCGTTTGCGTTTCTCTTCATAATTCTTGCGGTAGTTGTGGTGTTGGAGCGCAGGAACACGCAGTTGTTGGCTCAGAACAACCCCAACGAAGAGCTTACGGTCGATCAGTTGATCGATATTCCCGACGAACAACCGACACCAGATCCTGGTACAGCCGGCCTGAACAAGGGCAGTGGTGGCGGTAGCAAGCCGAAGCCGGAAAAAGCAGCGGGCGGCGGTGGCGGCGGACGTGAAGAAGCGAAGCCTGCGTCGTTCGGTAAAGTTCCACAGGCATCATTGGATGTTCCGCAGGTAGTGGCGCCGGATCCAAAGCCGGTGCTGCCGAAGAACCCGGCGTTGCCGGTGGCTGCGACCGTCGTCGCGGATCCTCTGCTGGTACCACCCGATGCTCGAGTGTTGCCCTACGGCGATTACAAGTCGAAGAGCACTGATCCTTCGTCAGGTCCGGGTACTGGAAACGGTATTGGAACTGGAACTGGTGGCGGTATCGGTCCGGGTGAAGGCGGCGGACTTGGACCAGGTCGCGGTGGCAACATCGGCGGTGGCGACTTCAACGCCGGCGGTGGTGGACCAGGCGGTGGCGGCGGTGGCGGTTATGACCGGATCTTTACGGGTAAAGACGTCACGACCAAAGCACGTCTGATTTCGAAGCCGGAGCCGCAGTATACTGAAGACGCGCGCAAGAACCAGATTACGGGAACGGTCGTGCTGAAGTGCGTGTTCTCGTCGAACGGGACAGTAACCAATATCAGGACTGTTTCGGGGCTTCCGTACGGTTTGACTGAGAGAGCGATCGCAGCAGCGCGCCAGATCAAGTTCCAGCCTGCAACCAAAGACGGACATCAAGTCTCGATGTGGATGCAGCTCGAGTACAATTTCAACCTGTATTAAGAATTTAGCCGCAGATTGGCGCAGATAAACGCAGATTGTTACCTGCGTTCATCTGCGCCAATCTGCGGCTAATTATGTTTCTCAGCGAAGCGCTTGATCCGCTTCACTCCTTCCTGAATCTGCTCCATTGACGTCGCGTAAGAGATCCGAATAAAACCCTCCGTTCCGAACCCTGCGCCATCAGTCACAACTGTGTGCTCTTCTTCAAGAAGTAGCTGCGCGAAGTCGCGTGACGTCTTCAAGTCGTTCTTCAAACACCCGCGCACATCCGGAAACGCATAAAACGCACCTTCGGGCTCGCTGCACTTGAACCCGGGAATCTCGCTCAAAGCGTTCAGCAGCCACTCACGGCGTGCCGTGTACTCCTTGAGCATGATGCCGACCGATTCCTGTGGACCAGTCATCGCTTCAACCGCGGCCCATTGGGCGATCGAATTCGTGTTTGAGGTCGAGTGTCCCTGGACTTTCAGCATCGCCTTGGTCCACTCAGCCGGCGCGAGCGCATACCCGACGCGCCAACCGGTCATCGCATACGTTTTCGAAAACGATCCCGCGATGCACAAACGCGATCTTAGTTCTGCCGGCAAACGCGCCGCACTGAACGCTTCGCCCGGCGGATAAACAAAACGCAAATAACATTCGTCTGATACGACGTAGATCCCGCGCTCCGTCGTCAATTCCATGATGCGACGAAACTCATTCGGCGGCAGCACGCGCCCCGAAGGATTTGAAGGCGAGTTCAGAATGAGGAGCTTGGTCCGTGGCGTGATCGCGCGCTCAACCTGATCGACTGTGAGCACAAAGTCCGTTTCTTCAGTCTCGATGAAAACCGGTTTAGCGCCCGCGAAGATTGGGATCTCGGGAAACGTCACCCAGTACGGTTTCGGAATCAGCGCTTCGTCACCCGGGTTGAGTAGCGTGACTACGGCATTGAAAATCGCTTGCTTGCCACCGGCAGTTGCCATCACTTCGCTCGACTGGTACTCGGTGCCGAACTCTTTGCGATAGAAGTCGATGATCGCGCGTTGAAGTTCGCGAATGCCGGCGTTGGCTGTGTATTTCGTGCGCCCTGCGCGCATCGCTCGCTCGGCCGCTTGTTTGATGTTGTCGGGCGTGTCGAAGTCGGGCTCGCCGGCGCCGAAGTCGCAAACGTTTGCGCCGGAGGCGCGCAATGCTTCCGCCGCTTGCATAGCGGCCATCGTCGCTGACGACTGCATGCGGGCGACGTTTTCAGAAACGGGGAAGGGTGACATAAGGCCCCGGGCTTTCATTGTTGATTCAACTTTTCTTTCATTCGTTTTTCGATGAGTGGTGGCACTAAGCCAGTGACGGTGCCGCCGAGTTGAAAGACTTCTTTAACAAGACGCGAGCTGACGTAGGAATAAGTTTCAGCGGGCATCATGAAGACGGTTTCAACGCTTGGCGCGAGACGACGATTCATCAGCGCCATTTGCAGTTCGTACTCGTAGTCGGAAATGGCGCGAATGCCGCGCACGATCACATCCGCCTCCTGGGCCACCGCGTAGTTGACGAGTAGACCACTGAATGAGTCGACGCGCAGCGTGCAGCCTCCCTGGCTGATGCTCTTCACGACTGCGGTGAGCATTTCGTGGCGTTCCTCGACGGTGAAGAAGGGCTGCTTATCAGGATTTACGAGGATGCCGATAATGATCTCGTCAAAGAGTTTGCAGCCGCGCTCGATAATATCGAGATGACCGTTGGTGACGGGGTCGAAAGAGCCGGGATAGATCGCGCGTCGCATGCAGAATGATGTTAGAGGTTAAAACGGAAATCGTAAATAGCCAATTTCGACAAATAATAGCCGGATTCGGATCTTGTCGCGGATTTCGACGGATGCTAAAGTTTCCGAAATGTCTCGCAATCTCACACAACTCGATGATGCTCACATTCCGCCAGACCTGATTGGTCTAACCCAAGTAACACCTGAACAGTTCGAACGACTCTGTCAGGAGTACCGCGATCTGCGGCTTGAACTCACCTCAACCGGAGAATTAATAGTCCTGCCGCCAGCAGGCCTAGAAACTAGTAGACGTAATGCACACCTGACGTGTCTACTCGTAACGTGGGCTCGAACTGACGGTAGGGGGGTCTGCTTCGGGTCTTCCACCGGATTCGCATTACCAAACAATGCCGTCCGTTTGCCTAACGCATCATGGGCCAACCGCGAGAAGTGGGACCATCTGACGAAACAGCAAAAGGAAGGTTTTGCTCCGTTTTGCCCGGATTTTGTCGCCGAGCTTAGATCTCCGACTTATAGTCTTATGCAGCTCTGTGACAAAATGTTGGAATACCTCGCAAACGGTGCTTCATTGGGCTGGTTGATCGATCTGTTAGAGCGACAGGTTTACGTCCACAGACCTGATCAAGAAATGGTCATCCTCGAAAACCCTGAAGTTGTTCATGGCGATCCGGTGTTGCCTGGGTTCAAGCTGAAAATGGATGAACTTTGGGGAGGAGATTTCTTGTAGCAAGCGTTTGCTTATGAAATGAATGTAGTTACAATCTGACTCATGACACGACGAGTTCTACTATATCCGGGCGAAGACGGTTTCATCGTTGCCGAAGTACCAAGTCTTCCTGGTTGTATAAGTCAGGGAAGAACACGCGACGAGGCCCTTGCAAATGTCCGCGAGGCGATCGGGTTGCACGAAGAAGTATTGCGTGAGCGTGGTGAACCCTTGCCGGAAGATAGAGTAGAACTGGTCGAGGTTGCCGCGTGAGCAAATTGCCAGTTGTTTCGGGTGCCGAGTGTGTGAAGGCTCTCGGTAAAATCGGCTTTGAATTATATCGACAGCGCGGCAGCCATTTTGTCATCGTTCGCAAATCTCCACCTGCTCAAACTACAATTCCCAATCATAAAGAGTTGGATCGAGGTACGCTGCGCGCCATCATCCGCCAAACCGGTCTTAGTGTTGAAGAATTCATCGCCTTGCTCTGAGCCAAGGTGGATTTACAAGCAACCGAAAGATGTGGTTCAATGGGGTTTGACAATTTAGCGTGGTGAGTTAAAGCGACTTGCGGCCACGGAAAATAATCCGCTAAACAGCTCGGTGAGTTCAGTTTTAGAGGCTCCGCGTTGTTA
>JAICQI010000599.1 GCA_025937955.1 Pyrinomonadaceae bacterium | reverse complement strand
GGTTCATTCGTGGCGCTCTACCGCTTCAAAGCGGACGTGCTGTGGGTGGTGCTCGCGGGTGGTCTTATCGGTCTCGCGTGGACGCTGCTGGGCGGGTAGGTGTAAGGCACTATAGTCGCCCGAAGGAGGTTTGATGAAAGCGATACCTGCCTTGTTATTGCTTTGCGTTCTGGCACTCACCACTCGCGCACAGCAAGCCACCGCGGATGCCCGGATTAATGAACTTGAGCGTAAGCTTGAGCAAGCGACGCGACAAATCGATCAGCTCAAAGACACCGTCCAGACCTTGCGTGCAGAGATCGAACTGATCAAAGAACGGAAATCCAACGAAGCAACTCAGCAGACCACCACCAATAAGAATACTGCGCAGGCACCTGTAGACGACGTATCAAGCGCCTTCGTTGAACGCATCATCGAGCCGGAGTTAGGAGCGAACGAACGAGCGGAAACGATTCGTGCGAAGCCTGAGATTTTTGTGCAAGCCCGTTATTCCGCACTGCCTATCCGCGACGCGAATTCGGAATTCGAGCCGAACTTTAGTCTCACACGCATCGAGACGCGTTGGGCCGGTCGCGTGGCCGATCGTCTGGGCGCAGGCGTCGAGATCCAATTTCATCCGGCGATCGACGGCAATCCGGAAGAGTTGGTAAACGACGCTTTTCTGGAATACTACCTGAACGATCACACCACGGTACGCGTAGGACAGTTCATCAAGCCATTCGGATTTGACATCCAACAATCAAGCTCGGTGCGCGAGTCGCCTGAGAGAGCGATCTTTGCAGGCTATTTTTTTCCGGGTCAGAGAGATCGTGGTTTTCTGTTATTCGGCGACTTCGGTTTCCTGGATGCGGCCGCACTTCAAGGCGTCGAATACTTCATTGGTGCTTTCAATGGAAACCGATTCTTCACCGACAACAATCGTCAACTCAACTACCTGGCGAGACTGCGAAAGGTTTTCGACCGCCAACGATTAGCGATCGGATTGTCAGCACAACTTGGCAAGCAGCTTTTACCGCCAGGTACGTCTGGTAACAACAAGGAAAAGCTCTTCGGCTTCGACTTCCAATATGCGTTGACTGATCGCTTAGGATTGCGTGGCGAGTTCGCCACGGGCAACACGCCCTCTACGCTCCTCTCAATTGAGCCGGAATTTGCTCCAGCGTTTCGTCCAGGTGCGCACTCCTCAGGCGGTCACCTTTTCATCAACTACAGGTTAACGAATCGTGACAACATATACGCACGGTACGATCAGTTCAATAATGATCCGGTGACGGGTCGAAACGTTCGCGCTTTCAACTTTGGTTTCTTCCGGCCGATCGGCGAGCTGTCGCGACTGAGTTTTGATTACCAGTTCAAGAACCGGCCTTCATTCAACGATGACGCGATCAATGGACGATTGAACTTGACTTGGGCCATCGAGTTCTAACGAGAAGGGGATGATTACATGAGACGCTGGATACAACACGTTGTCGTCGTTGCATTTTTCGCTGTATTGGTCTCAGCAGCATGCACGCAACAACCGGCAACTACAGGATCGAACGGAGCGAATACGACGGCGCGCGAAGTTACCGTCTACGTCTCGACGGATCGTGTCTTCTCTGAACCGATCCTCCGTGCATATGAGCAACAGAGCGGCGTGCGTGTGAACGCTGTCTACGATACCGAAGAGACCAAGTCCACGGGACTCGCAAACAAGCTACTTGCCGAAAAGAACCGCCCGCAGGCTGACGTCTTTTGGTCCAACGAACCGGTGCGCACGCTGGTGCTCAAACGAAACGGCGTGCTCGCGCCTTATAAATCACCGAACGCCGAAGGAATCCCTGCTACTTTCAAAGATCCAGAAGGTTACTGGACGGGTTTTTCAGCACGTTCACGTGTGATCGTTTACAACACCAACCTGGTGAAGCTCGACGAAGCTCCGAAATCGATCTTCGATCTCGCCGATCCTAAGTGGAAAGACCAGGTGGCCATCGCGGATCCTCGTTTCGGCTCGACGTCATTTCACGTGGCCGCGCTCTACGCGGAGGTTGGCGATGAACGCGCAGACGAATTCTTCCGCAAGCTTAAAACAAATGGTGTGAAGATCGTTCCTGGAAATTCCGTGGTGCGAGACATGGTGGCACGCGGCGAGGCCAAGGTCGGTCTAACTGATACCGATGATGTCAACGTTGCGCTCGAAGATAAGCGGCCAGTAGCAATGGTATTCCCCGATCGTGACGGGATGGGCGTACCGATTATGCCGAACATGGTCTCTCTCGTTGCGAATGGCCCTCACTTGGAAGCAGGTAAGAAGTTGATAGACTATCTGCTGTCACCGGAAGTCGAGCGTCTGTTGGCTCAGTCTGAAGCTGTGCAAATACCGCTGCACTCGGGTGTGGAAGGACCAAAGAACATCCCGCCGCTGTCGTCCATCAAACCAATGACGCTGGACTACAGCAAGGCGGCTGATCGCGTCGAGGATGTAACGAAGCGCCTGCAACCAATACTCGGATTATAGGGAAGTTGGAGACAGTTTCGGTCAACAGTAGTGCGATCCGTCATTCGCGTGCTCTGCCCTCAGCGCGTGGCCTTACTCTCGTTCTGGCCGTCATACTCTTTGTGCTCTTCTGCGTCTTGCCGGTTGTTTACATGTTCATTGTCTCTGTGACGGACGCCGCAGGTAGTTTCACTCTAAATAACTATCGACAGTTACTCAGCGAACCGCGCCAACGCGGACTCATGCTGACAAGTATTGTGCTTGGTGGCGGGGCTGCGATATTCGCAACAGTACTGGGCGCACCACTGGGACTGTTGTTTGCGCGTGCTCGTCTGCCTGCTAAGCGCTTCTTGCGTCTCGCGCTAGTTGTGCCGCTAGTGGTCCCGCCTTACATCGTGGCGCTCGCATGGGTGCTTTTTACTGGACCAGGCGGACTTTTTGCCAGGGCCGGCGGACGCGATTTCTTATCAGATTGGACCTACAGTCTGACAGGCGCAGTCGTCGTTCTTGGCTTAGCCTTCTATCCGCTCTCAATGTTAGCAACCGAGGCCGCGGCGCGGCGCGTGGACGCACGTCTGGAAGAATCGGCGCTGCTCGCAGCCAATCCGCGTCGAGTGTTCTGGCGAATTACGCTGCCACTGATTGGACCAACGGTTGCTGCGGCCGGTCTGATCGTATTTGTACTTGCACTTTCAGAGTTTGGAGTGCCCGCGCTTTTACGTGTTCGCGTGTTTACCACGGAAGCCTTTACCGCATTCGCCGCGTTTTACGATTTCGGCGCCGGCGTCGCACTCTGCGCGCCGTTGCTGGTGGTTGCACTGATTGTCAGCCTAGCCATCAAGTTCATTATTGGTGAACGATTGCTGGTTACGACTCGAAGTTTGCAGTTGGGACTTCCTTTGACTTTCAGCCGGCCCTTTCAAACTGCGATCCTAATCGGGATCACTGGTGTAATTTGTGTCTCAACTCTTTTACCGCTTGCGGCATTGCTGTTCGAGACAACAGGAATCAATCGGATCGCGTCAGCGGTTTCAACATCCGGACACGCAATCGCGAACAGTTTATGGCTGGCGTTTGTGGGGGCGACATTGATAGTTGCATTGGCTGTGGTACTCGGCTATGGACGCGCACGGACGCGAGGCCGTGTTCGCACGTTTTTCGATCCCGCATTCATTCTTCTGTTTGCGGTGCCGAGCACAGTGGTCGGCATCGGAATAATTGGACTCTGGAATCGTGATGGTGTTATGGGCCAGGTTTACTCGAGCCAGTGGATAATCGTGGTCGCATTCATTGCGCGTTTTGCGCCAGTTGCGGCATTGATGTTGGCAGCAAGTGTTCGCCAGATTTCCACGTCAAGTGAACATGCGGCTGAAATAGCAGGTGCAAGTTGGACGCGCACATTCGCCAGCATAGTTCTGCCCCAATTGCGAAATGGCCTCGCGGCGACATGGGTCGTGTCGTTTATCTTTTGCTTTGGCGAGCTCGGGGCGACAATATTGGTCGCCCCACCCGGCGAATCAACTTTGCCTGTGCGCGTTTACACACTCATCGCGAACACACCTTCATCTGAAGTCGCTTCATTGGCGCTGATGCAAGTGGGCATCACGCTCGTACCGCTTCTCATGCTTACTGTCTTCCTCCCTAAGAAAGGAACGAAAAAACCGGCGTGAGCGGCGCGTTTCTAAGACTACTGGAGGTTACAAAGCGATTCGACGAACGCTCGGTGATCGATTGTGTCTCTCTCGAGCTTCGCGAAGG
>JAICQI010000078.1 GCA_025937955.1 Pyrinomonadaceae bacterium | reverse complement strand
CTCCGTTCAACGTTGGCCGAAGTCGAAACCACTCTGCGCACTTTCGACCCCGCGCTTCTCCTTGAGCATCGCAAAATCCAGGGCAACGACGTCGAACTCCTCTACGCCATCTTCCACGTAACCGAACACTTCTCGATGCACACCGGCCAGATCATCATGCTTACCAAGATGCTTACCTCGTCCGATCTTCGTTTTTATGAGTTTGAAGAAGATGTGCCGACGGCGCGCTGGCTGAAATAGTGGATACCGACAAAGAAAGTCTTGACGCCAGATTCAAGCAAGGTCTCGCTGCCGGCACTACGGCGGAGAACAGTTGCCGGCTGTCTGTGATTATGACTTGTTTTCGGTTTCTTCAACGGCTCAAGCTGGCATTGCGCAATTGGTGTCATCAGGATCAGGATCTGCCTTTCGGCGCTTTTGAAATGTTGATAGTGAATCCGGAAAGTCCGGATGGCACCCACGAACATCTGGTAACCGTGGCGCGCAGTTTTCCGCACATTCGCGTACACGAAATAGCGGTGGGCGCAGATTTGAGTACCAACAAGGGCGCAATGATCAACCGGGCATTCGAGGCCAGCCGTGGTGACTGGATCTGGTTGACAGATGCCGACTGCCTGTTCCCGCCTGGCTGTGTTGGTAGGGTGCTGCAGCAAGTCCAGGGATACGAACAACATTTATTCTATGGTCAACGACGTCGCTTGACCGCCGCGCAAACCGATGCCGTGTTAGCGGGACGCGCGGATGGATTGCATGATTTTGCCGAACTCGCAGCCGCGGCAAATTTGCGTGTGGAAAATGGACCATGGGGTTTTACACAGATTGTTCACCGGCGAGTGTTTGAGCAAATAAGGTATAGCGAAGGAGTGAATCATTTCGCGCGTACTGACGAAATCTTTGTCGATGATTGCCGGCGCCATCAGATAAGTCCGAAACAAGTCGAAGGCCTGTTCTGCCTGCACATTGAACACCCCTTTGCGTGGTATGGAACAAAATACTTCTTGTGACTGCCGAAATGTTTGTTTAAGATGCACTCACCCACCCTCTGAAAATCACAATGGCTAACAGTACTCACAAGAGAAGCTCGAAGAAGTCCGTCGCCAAAACGCCGGCCAAACGGCGAATATCACCAACCGCGAAGACCAAGAAGTTGTCGAAGGCAGCCCGCAAAAGCGGTAACGGGAAGGCGGCTGCAAAAAAGGCCGAGGACGAGGCGCGACACATCGATAAGGCAAACGCTCACTTACTCAAGTTTTGCCAAATTATGCACGAAATCCGCACAGGAAAGCGGAAAGCTAAACCACCCTCACAAAAATGGCTAAAGTCACTTATGATGCGAACATCTGTATAAGCTACAAGCAATCTTTTCCTCGAAGTTTTTACATGTCTGCTGTAGTTCTGCAGGAGCTTGCCGCCGGCGCAAATGATGCGTCGGCAATCAAGGAGTTGGACCGTTTAAGGCAGGAGTGTCGAAAGGCTAATAAACTGCTTGTTCCTAATGAGGAGGATTGGTGGCATGCAGGACTTGTCCTTAACTCGTTACAGCGCGGACGCAGATCAAAAAAGACCGGTAGGATACCGAAGATATCAGTAGCAGAGAGATACCGAATCATTAACGACGTTCTGATCGCGCGAACTGCAAAGCGCGCACGCGTCATGGTGGTAACGGACAATGTTAATGATTTCATGAAGATTCGGAATTTCTGTGATGTCAAGATAATCAGCGGAAGCAAGTATTTCTCGAGTAGTTGAGGGGCGGTGCAAGTAGTTTTCTCTACTGACCTACTGATCGCGCTTGGACGACGAGCGACCGCGGCGGCGGCTGCTGGAGAAAAGACGTTTCGCGTACCTGAGTTCGAGCGGGTGGCGCCGGCGGTTGCCTCTGATCGTCGTGTTGAGCAGGCCTCCGTCGCCGCGCGGCGCTGGGGGAGTGATGGGGCTTCGTATCACGATCTCGTCAGGCTTTGTGCCAGTTACGTGATGGAGCTCGAAGCTATTGTTCCGGTGGGCGAACCTGTGTACGTACCGAAGGTACGTGATGAGCTGGAGCCGCTTCTTGCTTTGTGGCCACACGTTCTCGCTTTGCCAACAATCGACCACCTGTCGTCAAGAGAATTGCTACGGCTCCGCGCCTTCCCGGTACACCCGCTCGGTATAACCGACAAAGCTGTCTGGGCCGACGGACGGCACGTTTCCCCTGCCGAATTTTTCTTCCATGATTTGGATCACGCCCGCTATAAGGTGCGCGAGGATCTGCTCGCCATGGGAGTTCACATACCCGACGCATATCGAGACGGGACCACATTCGATCCAGTCGCACGGCGCCATCGCGCGATTCTTCCGGAAGCATTCGGCAAGGTTGGTCCATCGCTCTGGTCCATAGCCGCAAACCGTTGTTCTCTTGTGGAGGACCTATTCAATAGAATGGATGCGTTGTCAAACCGCTCCCTGGCTAATGCCGCCGAGTGGCTGCTGTTTCAGATACTTCATGAGAAGAGCTTTCCCTTGCACGTCCCGACGTTACGACGTGAGCTCGCGACACCTCACCACATCAAACTACTCCACACAAAAGTGGATAACGGCTTCTACGAAAAGAACACGCCCTCAACCGACATCATGGCGCAGCTAAATACAGCACGCGACTGGCTCATCGAGGTGCTGTCATGAAAATTCCCGTCCTTCATAGTGATGATATCGTTCCAATGGAGCTCTGCAATATCCTCTCTGAGTTGGGCTGTTTTCGACTTCGTCATTCGATCTTGCCTAACGAGCGTCTGGCTGAAGTGTTGGACGATGCACGTGCCTTCTTCGATCTGCCTCAGGAGATCAAATCCGCGATCGCGATTGAGCACTCGCGACACTTTCGTGGTTATAGCGAGATGAAGAACGAGCGGGATTGGCGTGAGCAGTTGCATCTCGGCGCTGAACGCGAAGCCATCGGAGACGTACCTCCGTTTCTTCAACTCGAGGGCCCGAACCTCTGGCCACCGGATCCCGATTGGCGTGATCGGATCCTTCGCTATCTCTCGGACGTAGCCAACATCGGTAAGGAAGTCCTCGCAAACATTTGTGCGGGCCTTGGCAGCGAGCGAAATTCTTTAGCAGACAAACCCGGACTCGATCCTTACCTGGTGATGAAGCTCATCTGCTACCACCCGCAACCCGATATCGACAGTCCTCGTCCTGGTGTCGCGGCGCATGTCGACTTTAGCTGGATCACACTGACGCTCGAGGACAACACGGGCGGTCTTGACATTCGAATCCCCGACGGCCGCTGGATAACAGTCGAGCCTGAAGCGGGCACATTGCTGGTCCATGTTGGCGAGATCCTGGCGTTTGCGACGCAGGGCCGCTTTTGTTCCACGCCACATCGAGTCGTCAATCGCTTGTCCGACCAGTCCCGCCTGTCGCTGCCAATCTTCCTGAATCCCAGTTTGCAAACGATCGTGACGCCAATCGCCGGTCTTTCAGACGCCCCTGCGTGCCGAACTATCGACGCGTCACATGTTCATCGTGTCCTGTCACTAAACGGATCAGGTGGGTCATTTCTGTTCGGCGCGGCAGAGTGGCGCAGGAAGGGACTTAACGTATGGTGCACTGAGTGCGTCAGTGAATGACAAAAGCTTTGTTGTATCTTCGTGTCCTTTGTGGTTAAGATTCGTTCAGCAGCTTACAAACCTTTCGCTCAAGGAGCCAAAGTTCAATGACCTACGTCGTCGCCGAACCGTGCGTTAACTGTCGCTACACTGACTGTGCGCTTGTTTGTCCGGTGGAGGCTTTTCATCTCGATGATGACATGCTGGTGATCCATCCCGAGACGTGTATCGATTGCGATGCGTGTGTGCCCGAATGTCCGGTGGAGGCAATTTTCGCCGAGGCGGCGGTGCCGCCGGAATGGACGAGCTTCACTCCACTCAATGCCGAACGTGCGCTGAGCGGGCTACCGACGATTAGCGCCCGTTTGGATCCGCTTTGCGAGTAGGTTAGATGAATAAGCGCACCAGGTGGCTTCTTAGTGGTTTGGCGCTTGGTGCGGGGAGCATCAGTGCTGCACTTCGCTGGAAGAGAAACAATAGGCCCGTGGAGAGAAAAACCGGCGATGTTTGGGCGAGACCAGGGATGGCGGTAACGTTCAGGGCTGAACTAATGCCCGGACGCGACCGGCAGCCGCGCACGTTTCTAGTGAAGGAACTTCTCCCCAGCGGGCGCGTCTCGCTTCACGGCGTTGACGGTGAACACGCGGAAAAGGAATTTGAGCCAATTCACTTCGATCGACCGTCTCACCACTCGTAGACCTTACCCGGTTCCATCACACTCAGTTTCGGAATATTCAGCGCAGCGAGCTGTGCGACGATCTCGTCGCGATAGGAGGGTTTGATGTGGACGGCCATGATGTCCATTCCGTTGTGATTGAGCTTCTTCAGCTCCTGGCCCAACGACGCAGGCGTGAAGTGACGCGAGACGTGAGCCAGCTTTGCCATGCGATCCGGAAATGAAGCTTCGATCAGCAGTGCGTTGAGTTCCTTCATTTCGTTCACAATCTTCCAAAACTCTTCCGTCTCGGCAGTATCAGAACTAAAAGCAACGCTCTTCTGACCGTCTGAAACTACCAACCCGACTGTCGGCACAATGTGATTCACGGGCACTGCAACGACGCTCAGATGGGCCACCGAGAACGGCTTCCCGATCGGAATCGGAACATATTCCATCACTGGACCATAGTCGTTTTTCAAATCGGAGAAACGCGGATAGACGTTCCAGTTAAAAACATCACGCTCCAGCAGATCGATCACTTCCTCAGTCGCGTAAATCCGCATCGGTTGTTTCAGAGTCGGATAAAGATCATCGATGAAGATCGGCAGGCTGGCGATGTGGTCCAGGTGCGGGTGAGTGACGATGATATCTTTAACTTTGGAACGCTGCTCGTTGGTCAGAGCGATAGCGATACTGCCGGCGTCAATCGCCACGCAGTCGTCGATTAGAAAACAGGTCAAGCGTTGCTCGAGGTTCGCCACGCCCTGAGCATCAAACGTGCTGGGTAGAAGTTGGATTCTCACGAGCTTTCAGCTCTGATGAAAATGACCTTGCGCAATCGCGCCAAGTATAAGCCAGAAACCAGACAAGCAGCGAGCATTAAGTCCGCGAAGCGGACGAAAGCATAAAGCCTGGGGCGCAAGCCCCAGGTAAGCGGATCAAATTTATTTGAAGCCCGCGAAGCGGGCGCCAGCGCTGTCGCCCGCTTCGCGGGCTCGATGCCAAATTTATCGAACATACCTGGGGCTTACGCCCCAGGCTTTATTCTGCCACCTGCTCCGCAGGTTCCGTGCCCAATGAGCTAAGGTTACCTTCTTGCTCCACAGGTTCCGAGCAAACATGCGTAGCGTTATCTATTCCGCAGGTTAGCGGCCCCGGAACTCGTTGATGAGGCCCTGTAATGCGTGCAGGTAAGCGGCTTCCTGCGCCAGGACGTCCTGGTTTGTGGAGTGGACGCCTCTGGAAACTCGACTACGATGGAACGCCAGCTCGCTTGCCAGTTGATTAAACCGCATACGCGCCCGCCAACCCTTAACGCCACTTTGAGTGAGGGCATTGAATGATGATCCCATCCTGCCGGCAATCGAACACAGTTGTTTGTACTCTTCCGGCGTGAAAAATCCACGGTCGAAATCCATCACCAGAAACTCGCGCACTACCTGTCCTTCGCGGCGCAGCGCCAGCGAGATCACGATGAGCATGATGAAAAACGACGGCACCATCACCAACACATAAATGATTATGAAAATGCCACCGCCACCAATGACTGCAGATGCATTCCAAAGACTGTGCATGAAAATAGCCATCAACAAGCCGATGATCGGAGTGATTAGTTTGACCCCGATGTTTGTCGACTGTCGTGCCAGGCCTAACCCGATTCCCGTCAAGCTGGTGAACAACGGATGAGAGAACGGCGCGAAGAATCCGCGTACGATGAGGGTCGCTGTCAGGGCTTCGCCGCCGCCTGTCGCTGCTGCCTTACCGTAGTAAAGAATGTTCTCGGACATCGCAAAGCCCAACGCGGCCAGTGAAGCATAGACGATGCCGTCGACAACACCGTCGAACTCGTCCTTTCTCGAAAAGAAGAATATGAAAAGAATGAGTGCCTTTCCGATTTCCTCGACGATGGGCGCGGAGACGACTGCGGCAAACGCTTCACCGGCTTCGGCGTTCGTGAGTACCCCTACAATGGTGCCGCTGGTTGTGTTCAGTAGGAACGCGAAGAAAGTAGCGATGAAAGCGCCCCAGAAGAAAGCTGTGGCCAGCATCCAAAGTGGTTCTGCTTCGTAACGATCGATCCATAAGACCAGCAAGATGTAGATCGGAACGGGAATCGTCGCAGTCACAAAACCGAGCATGAGCGCGACGGGTCCGGTCTCGATGCCGATCAGGAGCAACACCAGTAATCCCAAAAACACGGCGATGAGAATTGCCACCATGGCAAGTACAAGCCTGATGGCGCTGATCTGCGGCGACGTTCTGATAACGATGGTAGGCGGTGGGGTACTCATAGGGAACGGCAGTATAGGTCAGCGGGCGCAGGTTTGACCACGACCGCCGTCGATTGAATACGTAGCGCCTGTGATCCACGAGGCGCGGTCTGACGCGAGAAATAGGATCAAGTCCGCGATCTCTTCGGGACGTCCGGTGCGGCCTAAAGGATGTGTAGTTTTCGAGTGTTCGAGAAACGCAGCGTACGCATCATCGTTCATGCCGCCGCGTTTGTGAATTTGTGTGACCACGACCCCGGGATTAACTGCGTTCACGCGCACGCCCTTCGACGCCAGCTCGAGCGAGGCACATCTCGTTAACTGGTCCAACGCCGCTTTCGATACGCAATATGCCAACACACCCGGAAACGCGCGCAACCCGGTGACGCTCGAAACATTCACGATGTTTCCGCGTCGCTCAATCAAACTCGGCAAAGCTTTTTGCATTAGCTGGAACACCGCGCGCACGTTTACGTCCATCATGTCGTCCCACGCCTGGAGCGTAGTGTTTTCGATGGTGCCGTTGCTGAGATGACCCGCGGCATTCACCAGAATGTCGATGCCGCCGAACACTTCTAGCGCACGTTGCACGGCGCGCTCCGCTTCCTGCACCTCGGAAAGATCGGCTTCGATTGTTAATACTTCGGCGCCCATCTCGCGAATCTGCTTTTCGACATCGTTAAGCGCCTCCGTCTTTCGACCCACACCGACAACCTTCGCCCCGGCATTCGCAAACGCGATCGCGCTGGCATGTCCAATTCCCGACGTCGCGCCGGTCACGAAAGCCACTTTGCCCGTGAATTGTTTCTCGTTCATCGTTTGTTCCCTGGTCGTATATTGACAGCACAATCCCAAAAAGCCGACTATTATGACCCTGAGAGCCTTGTGAGGTCATCCCCCCGGAAGCGGTAGTCATTGTCTTAGTCGATTTGGACGTGGGAAACAACTCAGCCGATCAATTTTTTCCCAGAAGCTCGCGATCTCATTCGCGTTCACATGCGCGGACGCGTATGCCATCGAGCGTGGGATACCTGATATCAGCAATCGCTATTGCCGTCGGGGTGTTCTTTGGACTCTGGTGGATTCTTGTTAGCGGTGGCGATGAAGCACCGTGGCTCCCCGCAGGACTGGCAGCGAGTGTCGTTCTGTTGGTGGCGTTGTCGGCCCGTGAAGTACTAATGCGGCGTGCATGGACGCGCTACCTGTTAGAGCACGGCATCAGTGAAAGTCCGTCGAGCCGTTCGCGCGCGAGTGGTCGCAGTCAAAAGCGAGGATTCTCTTCATCATTCCACTCCGCCGCTTTGCGTGCGATCCAAAAACAGTCGTCCGCGGCTGACGCTCCCGGCGCAACTCCGGAGATGCATCTCGACGTGGCCCACCTCTGCCATGATTATCTTGCGAGCACTGACGAAGCAATCAAATCAGGTACTTCTGAAAGCGAGAAGGGAATCGCGATGCGCGCCGGTCAGGAACGCGTGCGCGCCCTGCACCGTCATCACTTGCTGGTATGGTCCAGGGCCCACTCGCAGTCGTTGACACGCGAGGCCCAACAGCGCGCACGTCACTTCGATAAAATCGAGACCGCCACCAGGGCCATCGAGTGCCTCGACTCAGTATTGAGAATTTATCCGGACGAAACTGAGCTTAGCGAATCGAGAGTTGCGCTCCTGGAGTTCATTGCCTCGGTGAAGGTGGCGCACTGGATGGAGTTGGCCGAACGTTCGGCTTTTAAGGGGCACTACCGGCGCGCGATCGATCGTTATCGCGATGCTCTCTTTTACCTGGATCGGGACGTGGTGAAACAGGAAGTGCGCATCGCCGGAACGGAGAAAATCGAGGGTGAGATTGCGAAGCTCGAGGCGCGATTGCGGGATTCTGGTCCAAAACAGTAAGCATGATTGCTCGGAAGTGCCCGAAATGTGGGAGTACGCGCGTTCGGCGAGGCTATAAAAGGACGCCTCTGCTCATGCGTCTGGTTGGCATCTACCACCTTTTGTGCGATCATTGCAACTTGCTTTTCACGGGTTTTGTGGTGCCTGGGACCTTGCGCCGTCGAAGAAAACAGCGGCGGCATAAACATATTGAACAGCACAGTGAGTCGCCGATCTCCTCTCAACAAAACTAGGCCTCTTATGAACATTCAGCGATCGTTCTGCCTATCCTTTGTCGTGGCCTGCAGTATGCTGGGTGCAGTTCAGGCGCAGCAATCGCAAGGCAAGACTCAGAAGGCCCTCAAGGTCGACTACGCGGCTATAAAGAAGAACAAGACTCCCGACGTTTTTCTGAAACCTTATGACGTGATTGACGTGTCGGAAAGCGGCTTTTTTGGTCGCGATGTGTGGTTGAAAAATGTGATCGGTGCTTTGACAGGCGGAATACAAAATAGTTTGAGCCGTCCTATATATTGGCCCTGATCTGGTTAGTGCCCCCAGGATCGTTTATTTTCAGCATTGAGGTGGTGAGAATGAAAGTGAAGCAATTTTTGGTTTTGGCGATCGCTTTGGTGTGTATGCTCGTCGTTTCAGTTCGAGCGCAAGAGTCGCAGCCGCAGGAGCCGCCGCCAATGCCCTCCGAGTCGCCCGGTCTGGACGTGCAGGGAATTAAAAGGTACTTGCTCGGTCCAGGCGACGTGCTCGACATTCGAGTGTTTGGACAACCCGACTTGAGCAGTAGCGCGCAGGTTGACGGCGATGGCAATCTCAGCTCGTTACCGTTTCTCGAAAAACCAATCACGGCAAAGTGCCGTACGGACAAGGAAATACAAAAAGACATTGCCACCGCTTATGCGAAGTTCGTTAACAATCCGCAGGTAAGCGTCCGCATCTCAGAACGAAATAGCCGCGCACCGGCTACAGTCTTCGGCGCAGTTCGCCAGCCGACCCGCGTCGAAATGAAACGAAAAGTGCGGTTGAATGAGTTGATGGCTGTGTCGGGTGGCTTTACTGAGCGCGCCTCCGGCACGATTCAAATCCTTCACACCGAGCCGCTGATGTGTCCCGAGCCTGGAGAAGAGGCGGAAGCAGTGCCGATTGACGGTACTAAAATCCCACTCCAGATCGTGAAAATCCAGGACCTCCGCATGGGAAAAGCCGGAGCCAATCCGGTTATTCGTCCGGGAGACTATGTGCTGGTGACCGAAGCTGAGCCTGTTTACATAACAGGTGCGGTATTGGCTCCAGGCGGTATTTACCTGCGGGATCAGTTAATGCTTAGCCGTGCGCTCGCAATGGTAGGAGGTCCCCGGAAAGAGGCGAAGCTGAGTGACGTAAAGATCTACCGCCAGATTCCCAACACGGCCAATCAGGAAGTGATCCACGTGGACGTCGCCGCTATCAGAAAGAACCAGCAGCCGGACTTCTTACTCCAAGCGTACGATGTCGTCGAGGTGAGCGAGGCCGGCATGTTCTCATCGAGTCGTATCGGCGCGACGTTGCTGGGCGCCGTTACGGGAGCGGCAACGGGCGCGATCTCGTCAACGGGAACTTACTTGCCGAGCCGTGTCATCTATTAAGTTTGCAGATCGAAGAATGAGGTAGTTGTAGAGTGAATCGTAGAACATTAGCCGGTGATCGCCGGCGTCGAAAATTAATGACAGCCCTGTGGGCGTTGCTTCTTGCCGTTGTGGTAATCGTTTTGATTTACCTTGAGAAAACAGCTGTCCTTTATATTCTTTGCACACTTGGCGTCGCGGCGTTGCTCGTGGTTGTGGCTTTTTCAGACTTGGCCCAGCGAGAACCGAAGAGTGAGGTAGGCCAGGAACCGGATGCAGCAGGTGTTGCAGGCAGAGAACGCTGAAGCGGCAGAACTGTTAGTACGCGAAAGTTTGCTTTTCTCATTCTCAATCGAAGTTGCTTATGCAGCCTATAAATTTCGTTCCCGGCGGACTGCTGCAACAAGTGTTGTGAGTGGATGGTAAAAACAATAACCGGGTTGAAACTTTAGTCGGCTTATTGCATAATCCGCATGCGTTCACCTCCCCGGTGGACGAAGTGGTCGCGTGGGGTGAGGACACGTGGCCTTAGGGTGGGGGCTGTGGGAGGCCCCCGCCCGCTTTTTTTGTCAGGTCGAAAACCGAGTAGATTACTGACACCACAATGGGGCTGTTTCAGAGATCACGACGAAAGTTTCAACTCTGGTTGTTCGAGGGCAAACGCCGAAGCGATTCTACGCACGGACCCTCGACCGCACATAAACAGCACTCCTGGTGGCAGGTGATGTGCCTCACCGGGGTAGATTATTTTTCTACACTCGGTTACCAACCCGGCATCGCCTTCCTGGCTGCGGGCGCACTGTCACCAATCGCTACACTCGTCCTGATCTTTCTGACGCTGTTTGGCGCGTTACCAATGTACCGGCGTGTCGCAGCAGAGAGTCCTCATGGCGACGGCTCGATCTCGATGCTCGAGAATCTGCTTTCGCGCTGGAAGGGAAAACTCTTCGTCCTCGCTTTACTCGGCTTTGCCGCCACCAGCTTCATCATCACCATCACGCTCTCCGCGGCTGATGCTACTGCACACATCGTCGAGAATCCTTTTGTGATGCAGCACATGAATTTTCTGCATCATCGCATCGCCGTTACTTTGGTATTGATTGCGGCGCTGGGCGGCGTCTTTCTGCGTGGGTTCAAAGAGGCGATCGGAATCGCAGTGCTGCTGGTCGCGGTTTATATTGTCTTGAACGTAATAGTAGTTGGCGTTGGCCTTTATGAAATCGCCACGCATCCGACTGTTTTCTGGGATTGGCAGCGTTTCCTGTTTCAGAATTATCCGAGCCCGTTTCTGATGATTGGCACGGCGCTTTACGTCTTTCCCAAGCTGGCGCTTGGCTTATCGGGATTTGAAACTGGCGTGGTCGTGATGCCACTGGTGAAGGGCGAATCGCACGCAGGAGACATCGCTGGGCGCATACAAAACACGCGCAAGTTGCTCACCTGGGCCGCCTTGATCATGAGCTTCCTACTCCTCGGGAGCAGCATCGTTACTTCCATGCTGATTCCCGCTGAAGCGTTCGCTCCGGAAACCGATACGCACGAAGCCGGTGCTGCTAACGGTCGCGCGCTCGCGTACCTCGCGCACTATTATTTGGGCGATGTATTCGGAACAGTCTATGACCTGAGCACGATCTCGATACTCTGGTTTGCGGGATCGTCTGCATTGGCCGGCTTGTTGAATATCGTGCCGCGTTACCTGCCACGATACGGAATGGCGCCGGAGTGGGCACGCGCTACCCGCCCGCTCGTCGCTGTGTTCACGGTCATCTGTTTTATCGTGACGATTCTGTTCAGAGCCGACGTCGATGCGCAGGGCGGTGCTTACGCTACGGGCGTTCTGGCGCTGATGACGTCCGCGGCGATTGCCGTGACGCTCTCGGCGCGACGTCGCGGTGAGCGAATCCAGTGGGCGTTTATGCTGATCTCTCTCGTATTTATTTACACGACCATCGTAAACATTATCAGGGAGCCCGAGGGGATCAAGATCGCGCTGATCTTTATCTTTGCGATTGTTCTCAGTTCGTTGTTCTCACGCGTTTGGCGCTCGACGGAGTTGCGCGTGGATCGCATCGAGCTCGACGACACGGCGCGCGAGTTTGTTCGCAAAGCAGCGAAGGGAACTGTGCGCATCATTACGAATCGACGTGATCGCGGCGATGCGCTGGAGTACGAAGATAAAGAGAAGGAAAAACGACTCGACAATCACATTCCCTCAGGCGAGCCGATTCTTTTCTTCGAAGTGACGCCAGGAGACGCATCGGAATTCTCCGGCGTGCTGAAGGTGAGAGGCGAAAGTGTTGATGGATTTCAGATCCTGCGCACTGAATCGCCGGCAGTTCCCAACGCGATTGCAGCGTTCCTGCTCTTTCTTAGAAACGAGACTGGTAAGCTGCCACACGTTTACTTTGGCTGGAGTGAAGGAAACCCGGTTTCATACCTGTTGAAGTACATCGCCTTCGGCGAGGGCGACACAGCACCTGTCACGCACGAAGTTCTTCGTCAGGCAGAAAAGGATCCCGACCAAAGACCAATAGTTCACGTCGGCGGCTAGATGCCGCGGGCTTGCCTCATCACGAGATGCCACGGGCTTGTCCCGTGGAGTTTCACGATCGCTGCTACCAAAGGACCCACTCAGAAACTAGATGCCACGGGCTTGTCCCGTGGAGTTTCACGATCGCTGCTACCAAAAGGACCCACTCAGAAACTAGATGCCACGGGCTT
>JAICQI010000827.1 GCA_025937955.1 Pyrinomonadaceae bacterium | reverse complement strand
AGCCGGGGTTGACGGCGTCAACATTCCCGACGGCGCGCGAGCACAGTCGCGCATGAGCGCGATCGCAACGGCAGTACTGGTCGAACAACAGATCGGGATCGAGTCAGTGCTGCACTACTGTTGTCGCGACCGAAATCTGCTCGGCATGATGTCGGATCTGCTCGGAGCAGCTGCGCTCGGTTTGCGCAACATCCTTGTAATCACCGGCGACCCGCCGAAGATGGGACCATACCCTGATGCGACAGCTGTGTTTGATATCGACTCGATCGGCCTGACAAACATGGTCAACAAGCTGAACCATGGTCTGGACCTCGGTAACAATCCGATTGGCGAACCGACTGCGTTTTGTATCGGCGTGGGCGTGAATCCCGGAGCGATCAATCTCGATGAGGAGATCAAGCGTTTTGAATGGAAGGTTGAGGCAGGTGCGCAGTATGCGATCACGCAGCCGGTGTTTGATACGGATCAACTGCGTGAATTTCTCAAACGGATTGAGCACGTGCGCATTCCGATCGTTGCTGGGATCTGGCCGCTTGTTTCGTATCGCAATGCAGAGTTTCTGCACAACGAGGTGCCGGGTGTGCGCGTGACGCCGTCGATTATGGACCGCATGCGCGCGGCATCAACTATCAGCAAGGAAGCGGGGCGTGAAGAAGGTTTGAAGATCGCGCGCGAGTCGCTGCTGGAAGTGCGCGATGAGATTCAGGGCGTGCAGGTGTCGGCGCCGTTTGGGAACGTGAAATACGCACTCGAGGTTTTTCAGGTGCTGCCCGAGTTTGGCCGCGGATGAACGCGGATTTAGGACGGATTTTTGTTGTAGACGATTTTGCCGTTGACGATGGTGTAAAGCGTCTCGGTGGTTAGGAATTCTTTTGGGGCCACCTTCAAAAGGTTCTTGGATAGGACGGTTAAATCAGCGAATTTGCCCACTTCTATTGAGCCTTTGATCTTCTCTTCGAAATTCGCGTAGGCAGTGTTGTAAGTGTACGCGCGGATTGCTTCCTCGATCGAAATTCTCTCGTTGGGAAACCAGCCGGCAGCGGGTTGGCCGGTGACGGTTTGCCGCGTCACGGCCGCGTAGAGTCCGAGCATCGGGTTGATCGGGTATTCCGATGCGGACGTGCCTGGCCAGTCTGTTCCAAAACTCAAGACAGCACCGCTCGCTTGAATGCTCTTAAAAGCATATGCGCCTTTGGTTCTCTCGAGGCCGATGCGTTCTTCCATCCAACGCATGTCGTCGCTCAGGTGAAATGGTTGCACTTCGGCCACGATGCCGAGTTGGCCCAGGCGTTTGAAGTCTCCGGGCGCGAGCACTTGCGCATGGACCAGACGAAAGCGGCGATCGCGTTTGCCATTCTGCTTGTTGAGTTCGTCGAGGTAGTTGAGCAGGACGTTGTTGGCTTCGTCGCCGATGGCGTGTACGGTGAGTTGCAGGCCGGCTTTATCGGCGTCGAGCATGTAGCCGAGAAACTTTCCTTCGACGAATTCGCCTTTGTCGTTGACCATCAACGGTCGCCAGCGGCCTCGATTCTGCGCGTTGTTTGAATACGGTTCGAAGAATCGCGCGCTGCTGGTGCCCATGATGCCGTCGATGTGTCCCTTGAGAGAACCAAGGCGGATCCATTCGTCGCCTGAACCTACGCGAATGCCGCGGTCGGCCATTTCTTTCCAGCGATCGAGGCCGGGGCGGAAGTGAATGCGCACGGTTAGTTCGTTGTTGCGGTGCAGCTCTTTGTAGATCTCAAGCTGCATGTCGTCAGACATATCGCTGACGTTTGTCACGCCGTGTTTGCGAATTTCGGCGAGCGCGTTCTTTGTTTGCTGCACACGCCGCTCCCGCGAGAAGTTGCGCGGGACGACCGCGTTGAATAGACGAGTCACGCCTTTTCCGCGCATGTGGCCGGTGATCTGTCCTTTGCTGTCGCGCAGGAATTCGACGTCGGGCGCCTGCGGATTATTCAGGTCGAGCTTGAGCGCCTGGAAAGCCGCTTTGTTGGCAGCGAACTGGCTGTCATCAAACTTCCGGATGAACATCGGGTAGTCCGCGGTGATTTCGTTTACCAGCGACATGTCAGGAGCAAACGGTTCGCGACGCTGATTGCCCGCGCTGCCCGCGGCCCACTCGTCATAAGCGCCCCAGAAACCACCCACAATCCATTCACCTTTAGGCAGTCGCGCGATCACTTCCTTAACGCGATCGACGAACTGCTCCTGGGTCGAGGCACGCATGATGTTGAATTCGAGAAACTGCGCGGCGGAAGCAAAATGGACGTGATTGTCGTTCAATCCCGGAACGACAAAACCGCCCTTGAGATCAACAACGCGCGTATTGGGACCACGAAGTTTCAGCGCCGCACTATTGGAACCGACGACAACAAACTTCCCATCCTTCACCGCTACCGCCTGCACGGTCGGGTTCTTCTCATCCACAGTCCAGATGACGCCGTTGTGAAGAATGAGATCAGCTTGCGACGGTTGTGCTTGCGCAACGCAGCCCAACATAAGCATGAGAATTAGTAGCCTGATCATCATCATAATAAATCCGCCTTTATCCGCGTTTATCCGCGTCCAATAAATGTCTGAGCGCCGGTTCCAATGTGGGCCAACGGCACTTATATCCCTTATCCTCCAAAACACTCGGCTCCACCCTCTGGCTCGAAAGCAAAAGCGCATCAGCCATCTCGCCAAAAGCGAGTCTTACGCCAAACGCCGGAATCGGAAAGATCGTCGGTCTTGAAAGTACACGCCCCAGCGTCTTCGTGAACTCCGCATTAGTCACCGGCTTCGGCGCCACAAAGT
>JAICQI010000967.1 GCA_025937955.1 Pyrinomonadaceae bacterium | reverse complement strand
ATGCGCAGCCGGAGCACAATCATGAATGAGTGGGTGCAGTTGTCGGGAATCTTTAAAGTGCCGGAGGGCGCAAACACGATTCGATTCCTTTTGCGCCAGGCCGAACGGAAAGGCGTTCCACACAACGGTTCCGCAGCACGGTTTGACGATCTTGGTTTATACCTGTTCGCTACAAAAGAAGAGGCAGAGAGTTTTGTAGCCGCCCCTTACCGCTAAACCTACTTCAGTAGTTTGCGCTTGTATTCCTCTAACGTGCGGTCCACCTGTTTCAGCTGACGCTCAGGACGGGACGGCGACTCGACCTCGCGCGGGCTCTTGTTAGTCAAAAGCCGAATACCGATATAACCCGCCAAGCCTACGACGCCGACCAACAAAAGAAGCTGAAGCAGTGAGTAGAGGAACCCAGCCGTCAAAATAATGCCCAGAGCAGCAAAGATAAGCACTATCACGATCAGAATCGTTTTGATTTTATCCATAACAACACCACCGGATACTTAAGAATAACATCCGCAAACTTCACTTTGAAATGAGCAGACGCTGGTCGTTCTCGTCCCACTCGAGATGAATCTTTGAGCCGTGCCGTGGGTGTTCGCGATTGAGGTACGCGGCGAGAGGCGCGACAACCTGCGCTTCAATCGTTCGCTGCAAAGGTCTGGCGCCGAGACGCGCGTTGAACCCCTGACGTGCCAAATGGTCTACCAGGCTGTCAGTCCACGTAAGCTTGATAGCTCGTTTCCGCAAACCTTCGCGCGTTGTCATGCCGCTCAATTCTTTCTCGACGATACGTCGCACACTCGCGCGGTCCAACGGGCGGAAAGTTAAGATCGCGTCGATGCGGTTGTAAAACTCCGGTCGGAAAAACGTTTGCGCGGCTCGGTCGTAGGACGTGTTAGAGGTTTCGCTGGATCCGAAACCCGGTGGATCTCCTTTCAACGTGCCAAGGTTCGAGGTCATGATGATCAAGGCACTCGAGAAGTAAGTCGTACGCCCGAAACGATCGGTTAGCCGCCCTTCGTCAAAGACACTCAGTAGAACATCGAAGACGCCTTCATCCGCCTTCTCGATCTCGTCCAGCAGAACCACGGCGAGCGGCTGACGTCGCATACGATTGATGAACTCGCTCGGCTCGCCATAGGCCCCGGCAATCAAACGCTCGGCGCTTCCCGGCAACGAGTATTCACTCATATCGAGTCGAACAAAGCGTTCCGAGAGCTCAGCTTCACCAAAAAAGAACCGCGCGAGCGTACGTGCCAGTTCTGTTTTGCCGACACCTGTCGGTCCAGTAAAGAGCAACACGCCGAGTGGTCGCCCCGGATCATTCAAACCCGCTTTAAATGTCAGCACAGAGCTGGTCGCTGCACGACAAGCTTCCGCTTGCCCGATCACTTCAGTTTCGAAGAAGACTCTTACGTCCGCTTCGTCGAGCGATACTTCATCACGCAGGAAAATCTCAGGCAATCCCGTCAGCTTCACAAACTCGCCGATGATCTGATCCTTCCCAATCTCTTTCCACTGGTTCGTCCTCGCGAGCTCATACAGCCGCGAGGTGAAGTTAACAGTCTTGCCGGGAAAGCCTTCGTAAGGCAGGAATCGTTTGAACAGGTGATAGATGAGAGCGCGCGCGTCTACATCGATGCGGACAGGACTGTTACGCTCAATCGTCGCGCAATAAGCGTT
>JAICQI010000522.1 GCA_025937955.1 Pyrinomonadaceae bacterium | reverse complement strand
TGAAGCTTTGATCGGCGCATCCGTCCTGCGATACCTGACAAGATCCGAGGTGCGCTTCGATAACACGCACCACGTTTGGGTGTTTATCCTGGCATCATTGCTCGGCCCGTTCCTGTCTTCATTCCTCGATGCTGCTTTTGTAGAGCTCAACCGGTTTGGCAACAGCCCGTACTGGGCAGTTTTTCGCATGCGGTTCTTCTCGAATGTCCTGGCTTCGTTGACGCTGGTGCCATTGATTGTGACCTGGAGGCGCGTTAAGTTCGCGGCGTTAAAATCCGAGTCCTGGAACCGTTACCTCGAAGCTGGTTTGCTTGTGATTGGTTTCCTGATCGTGGCCACCGTGAGTTTCAGCTCACGTATTTCAGGTGGAAGCATGAAACCCGCACTCCTCTACCTGCCACTACCTTTTTTACTGTGGGCCGCGATACGTTTTGGTCCAAGAGGATCCAGCACCGCTCTTATTGTTGCCAGCCTGTTTGAGATCTGGGGAGCGATACACGGTCTTGGACCATTTGCTACCCAGTCGGCGGAGATGAATGCGCTTTCGGTACAGCTCTTCCTGATTCTTGCCTCGATGCCTCTTATGTTTCTTGCCGCGCTCATTAAGGAACGTGAGCAGGCACAGGAAATAGCTTTTCAGGAAGGAGAGCAGCTCGAGCAGGCACTCGATTCGGAGCAACGAGCTTCGAGAGCGTTGAGTGATAGTCAGGAAAAACTCCGTCAAAGCCACAATCAGATCCGGAAACTACTCGGCAGGTTGATCGACGTTCAGGAAGCCGAGCGTCGCCGTATCTCACGCGAGCTTCATGACGATCTGAATCAGAAGATCGCCACCCTCTCGATGAGTATCAGCCAGCTAAAGAGAAAGGTCCCCCAGCAGGACGGACAACTGGTTGCCGATCTGGATCAACTGCGGAAAACTGCAAACGGTCTGACAGACGAAGTGCGCAGATTATCGCATCAATTACATCCCGCAGTTTTAGAGCACCTGGGTTTGGTGCCTGCGCTCGAGTCGTATATCGCCAGCTTCCGCGACGAGGAACAGATCAACGTGCAGTTCACGGCCGACATCGGCGATGTACGCATACCTTTCCAAACTTCCATCTGTGTTTATCGAGTTGCTGTTGAGGCATTGCGAAATGTTGCGCGTCATTCAGGCGCTGCATCGGCGGCAGTCTCGCTGAAGAGGTCTCAAAAGGTTTTGGAATTGCAGGTGTCCGATTCCGGAAAAGGCTTTGACGTTGAAACATCCAGGCAAGGCGGTGGACTGGGATTGATAAGTATTGAAGAGCGTTTAAGAGTGCTGCAGGGAGATTGCGACGTCTCCTCGGCTCCGGAGCGCGGCACTACGCTTGTCGCCCGAGTGCCGCTAACAGTTTAACGATGAAACGCACACGATTGCTTATCGCCGACGATCACGTCATGTTCGCCGAAGGGCTGGAGAGTCTGTTGCGTGACGAGTTTGATTTGCTCGGCACGGCACGAAATGGCGAAGAGCTCGTGGAAGCGACGTTGCGTTTGCAGCCGGATGTCATCCTCGTAGATATCTCCATGCCGGTTCTCAACGGCTTCGACGCTGTGCGCAGCATCAAAGCCAATGGCAGCGACGCCAAAATAGTCTTTTTAACAATGCATGACGATGCGACGCTGCTGTCTGAGGCGTTTCGTTGTGGCGCATCTGGTTACATCTTGAAACAGGCTGCCGGTGAAGAGCTCGTGAATGCTATTAGAGAGGTGGCTCAAGGAAACAATTACGTCTCGCCGCTGGTTAAAGATCTCCCGGACGAACCCCTGCCAATCCATACACATAAGGCCACGCTTACTCCCAGGCAGCGGGAGGTGCTCGAACTAATTAGTCGTGGCATGACGATGAAGGAGATCGCCTCCCATCTCAACATCTCCACCCGCACCGCAGAGTCGCATAAATACGAAATGATGCAGACCCTCGGTGTCGACAGTACAGCCGAGCTTATCAAGTATTCGTTGAGACTTGGGTTGATCTCTTGAGGATCAAAAGGCGAGAACTGTCTGGACCATCGGTACCCAACCGGTCATGCCTGCGGTGTACGGAGTAAAGCCTCCGCTATAAGGAACTCTCATCACCCGCATCAGTTCCGCGTTGAGCCATAAACGCTCTGTCGGAAGGAAATGCCACTTAAGACCTCCGGCATACTCATGAGAGTTGCGAAACTCACCGAAAACTGCCGACCCGCGCGCATACAGCATTAATTTCCTGGGAACGACAAACTTGCCCGCCGACAACTCAAAACCGTGATCGAATGTAGCTGCGATCGGAAGCGGCCCGTCGGCTTTAAAGTCGCTTAACCAACGAAAGTAGTATTGCCCATTGACGGCGAACCCTCGCCATTTTGCGCCGCCGTCGATCGCCCACATCTTGTACAGCGCCTCTTCCACAGTCACGCCCGGCGCAAACGCTCCGGTCGAGAAGGTAAGCACGCCGTCGGAATTGTGAAGTGAAGTGTTTTCCGGACTCGATTGATCAAGATTTG
Organism: Pyrinomonadaceae bacterium; assembly: GCA_025937955.1. Classification (GTDB taxonomy): domain Bacteria; phylum Acidobacteriota; class Blastocatellia; order Pyrinomonadales; family Pyrinomonadaceae; genus PSRF01. The sequence goes on along the minus strand of JAICQI010000522.1, from coordinate 2,290 downwards.
AAAAACGGTCTTCCCGGGATCTGGTAAAAGCTGTCCCGAAGCGAACGCGAAGTTTGTCCTCGGCGAAGTAATCATCGTACATGTTGCGCGCTCTGCTGGGTGGCCCATATGGTCCAAGTGGCTCCCACCAGACGCTGCCGGAAACCAGCAGATTGGTATCGATCTTGGTGGCCGAGATATTCAGGGTATTGAGACCGTTGCCGACGAACGCCAAATAATGCAGGTTCTTCAGAACTTCTCCGTTCGCCCAGACTCCCTGGGTGAAGCTGGGCCGGAAGAAGTTGTCGGCCAGGGTCCTGTCGGTGGATGTAAAAAATGGGAACGTGTTAACCAGCGATCGGCTGCCCGGAACGCCGGTATAACCTCCAGTGATCGTGAGAGCTTTGTTGAATTGCCAGCCAATATTCCCGGCTACAACGATCGACGCTGCACCAGCGGACGTCCAGACAGTGAGGTTGTATCGCGCCCTCTTGTCGAACACGTAACCGTTGAAGACGAACATCGAGCGATTTACCGTGATGTCATTTCGTTTATGAACCTCACGGACAACGCCCAGATGATCGGTGAAAGTGTCGTTGGCTGAAAGTGTATTGAGATAGCGGACCTGGGTAGTGTTTGTGAATTTCAACTGGAAGGGAACTGCGGCGTCTTCGGACGTTTCCCAGATGATGATTCCGTCGTCGTAGCGACCGCCCTTCGGCTGGTCTTGAGGAGTGGCCGTTGCTTGGGCGGAAGCATTCTCCGAATTCGTTGCCACCGGGGCATTCGCCACAGGTAGCGCTTCATCCGCTGCCTGCGGCGTTCCCGTTGTGGCGCCCTCAAAGCGTCGCTGCAAACGTTCGAACTGCTCGAGCAGTGCCTTCTGCTGCTCCTCCATCTTGCGCAGTTGTTCTCGAACAGCTGCGTTCTCGGCCTTCAAGCTTTCGACTTCGCTATGCAGGTCCTTCGGTTTAATTTCATCGGGGTTGCTCGGCTTCGAGTCAGAAACAGCAACTTCCTTCTGCTGGTTGTCTCGCGAAGTTGCCGGAGACTGTCCGTAGGCAGAACTCACTAAGGTCAACATCAATGCGACTGTGAGCTTGATGCACGCACAGAGTCTTAACATGTTGGCCTTCGCTCAGCAGAGCACCACGGAGAGGGCCAGACCGGCCTCGCTCGTTTCCTTGTACTTGCTGTTCATGTCCTTGGCGGTTTGGGCCAGGGCCTGAACGGTTGCGTCGAAGTCGACGCGATGCCTTGACGCGATCTCGTTACTGGCGATCGCATATGCGGTCCACGCCTTGACTGCACCAAATGCACATCGTTCGATGCATGGGACCTGCACGTAGCCGGCAACCGGGTCGCAGGTCATGCCCAGGTGATGCTCGAGGGCCGATTCTGCGGCATTCTCTACCACCCGCGATTCTGCATCGTATGCAGTAGCGACCAATGCCGCGGCCATCGACGACGCCACGCCTATTTCTGCCTGGCAGCCACCTTCAGCAGCTGACAAGGTTGCGTGGTGCTTGCAGAGATAGCCGACCGCCGCTGCCGCGAGCATGCCGTCACGGACCTTCTGCAGTGGGAGTTTCCGATTCTCGATGAGTCCAAAGACCAGTGCCGGCATGACGCCGGCGGAACCGCCGGTCGGAGCAGTAATCACGAGATGGCCACGACCGTTTTCTTCGGATGCCGCCAACGCGTAGGCTGATAGAACGCCGATACCGCGATCTGATTGATAAGTATCCTCCATCGCGCGCTTGTAAACGGTTGCTGCTTTGCTGTGCAGTTTGATTGGACCAGGCAGCACGTCATCTTCCGGCATCTTCAGACCCGATTTTACCGTCGCGACCATTGCGTTGATGATCTTGTCGACGAAAGCGAACACTTCCGCCTCCGTTCTGCCGGTGATCGACATCTCGTTGGCAAGCATTACTTTTGCGATCGAGAGCTTGTTACTGTCGGCGTGCGCGCGAAGCTCTTTCATCGTTGCGAACGGATATTTCGGCGGGTTCTTCTTTGGCGGTGTATATCCTTTCCATTCGATGAAACCGCCGCCAACCGAGTAATACTCCTGCTCGAGGAGCACCTCGTTGCCGGCCACAAGCTTGGCGGTCATGGTGTTCGGGTGTTTGAAGTCACCTTTTGTAGCGTCGTAGATGATGTCCTTGAGGCTCACCGTGACCGTCTTGTCACCGAGCTTTACGGGGAACGTTTGGTCGGGTTTATCGCGCAGACTGTCGAGGAAGAGTGGGTCAACCGTCGCGGGCTCCTTGCCCACGAGTCCGGCGAGCGCGGCGCGTTCGGTGCC
>JAICQI010000383.1 GCA_025937955.1 Pyrinomonadaceae bacterium | reverse complement strand
TAGACGCCATTGTAACTCTCAAGGTTCACAAAGTTAGAATGCATTCATGCGTCGAAATGGTGCCAGAAATTGGGAGAAACGCAGGTCACGCGACCGCCGTGGTCGCGAAAAACCTGTCCGCAAAACCGGCCACGAGGTTTCCAACGAACGATCAGCGCGCGTTGTTCCACCGCCATCACGAGAAGTCAAACGACTGCTCGAAGGAATCGGCACTCCCCGCGCAGCCCCATTTAAGCCTGATCCTTTTCAACTCGAGGCGCTCGCGATGTTGGAATTCGAAGACGTGCTGGTCACCGCGCCCACCGGCAGCGGCAAGACGTGGATCGCGCTCGAGGAGATTCGCAGGCTTCTGGAGAGCGGGCGTCGCGCCTGGTACACGTCGCCTTTGAAGGCACTCACAAATTCCAAGTACCAGGAGTTCAGCTATGAGTTCGGCGCCGACAAAGTCGGAATATTGACGGGCGATCGAAAGGAAAACTCTGACGCGCCTCTGATTGTCGGGACCACCGAGATCTATCGCAACCAGCTTTTCGACTCGCTGCGCGGTGGTAGTGAAGTCAGCGCCGATCTCGTCGTACTCGACGAAGCGCACTACCTCGCGGACGAAGACCGCGGGCACGTTTGGGAAGAAGCGATCATTCTGACGCCGTCGCGAATCCGGCTGCTGTTGTTGTCGGCGACGATCGGAAACGCGCACGAGTTCGCTTTGTGGCTCGAAGAGATTCGTGGCGTGCGTTGCGGAGTGATAACAGGACCAGGCAAGCGTCCGGTGCCGTTGCGCTCCGCTGTGCTGCTGCCGGACAAACGTTTGCTGCCGTTGCTGAGGGATGATGGAAATCTCAATCCCGAGATCGCGCAGATGATCGAGCGCGAGCGAGAAGAGCGCCGCAGAGAACGCGGAGAATACAGGTCGAGATGAAACTGCGCATGCCCGAGATGCCACCGGCCACGCTGCTCGCGGCACTCGAGGGTTACAACTTACTACCGGCCATAGTTTTCCTTCCGACCCGACGTCGCTGCGATCAAGCCGCGACGGAAGCCGCACTCACGCGACGCGATCCGGATGACAGCCGTCGCCAAGCGCGCCGCGATTTCATGCGCGGCTTTGTCGAGCAATACGCGGAAGTGCGTGGTCATCGTCATTGGGACACGATCATTCGTGGTGGCGTGGCGTCGCATCACGCCGGTCACATTCCTGCATGGAAACTCGTGATCGAAAAGTTGATGAGCGCGGGATTGCTCGATGCGATCTTTGCCACAGCTACTGTCGCCGCGGGTGTCGATTTTCCCGCTCGCAGCGTTGTGCTGACGGGTGCTGACGCGCGCACCGCCAGTGGCTGGCGTCCGTTGTCGGCTTCCGAGCTTCAGCAGATGACCGGGCGCGCGGGCCGTCGTGGAAAAGACAATGTCGGTTTTGTTGTCGCCGCTCCCGGACCACACCAGGATCCGGAACGCATCGCACAACTTTTAAAAGCGCCGCCGGATTCTTTGGTCAGCCAATTTCGCGCGACCTACACGACCTTACTAAATCTGCTCGATGCTTACGGAAGCTTTACCTCAGTGCGCGAGATTGCCGAGCGCAGTTTTGCTTACCGTGATTTCGCGTGGCAGATCGCGCAACTTGAGCGGAGCCGCGATGAGAGTGAGCAAAAGATACAAAGCGCGCTGAACGAAACCGGTTGCGATCTACCGATCTCGGTTGTGCTTGGTTTGGAACGACTGGTCGGAATTCGCGCGCGTTTGCAGGAAGCAAAACCGCAGACACGTGCTGAAGTTTTTCATCGTTGGGTGAACGACGTTGTAAAACCTGGGCGCGTTGTGGGTGTTGGTCGAGCCGGTCGCCGGCTGGTGATGGTGACTGAGAAGCGCGACGGGAGTGTGCGCGGGTTGCGCGAGGACGGCAGCACCGCCAGTTTTCCGCAGGAGCGAATCGGACGTGTTTACGCACCCGTGTACCGGTTGCGCGAGGAAGATATCGAGCGCGCCTTCGAAGAGATTCGCAAACGCGGCAAAGAACTCACGCTAACAGAACCCAGATTGCGTGACGCCGACGCCGAAGAAACCGATGCGCTAAAGATCATCGACGACTCGATCGAGAATCTTCTGCCTCCGAACGCAAACAAAAAGCGCTGCACGGAAGTGATCTGGGACTTACACACAACCGCGGAAGATTTCGAGCGCGCCTCACGACGGATCGAAGCGTTGCGCGAAGAAGTCTGGACGCCGTTTGAGCAACGCGCCAAGGTGCTCGCCGGGTTTGGTTATCTCGATTTCCAATCGCAAAAGGTGACGGAGCGCGGGCGCTGGCTCGCGGATCTGCACATCGATCGGCCACTGCTCGTCGGCGAAGCGCTCGAGAATGGCCTGTTCAATTCACTCGAACCCAAACAACTCGCGGGCATCATGGCGGCGCTCACCGCCGACGAAGATCGCGATTACGGCGAGCTCGAGTTGGACGACAACGTCGTGACTTCATTAGCGCGTTTCGAAGACATCGGCTTCAAAGTTTCTGCTGAAGAATGGAAGCACGGGCTCGAACCGGCGCCGGAGTTGAACTTCTCCGCCGCGGGCGCGGCAGTTCGTTGGGCCGGTGGCACTGACTGGTCACAAGTCGTTAGAGAAACTCGTGCCGAAGAAGGTGATCTGTTTCGGATGTTTTCGCGGACAGGCGAAGCGTTGTTGCAGATCGCGGGCTTGCGTCGCAGTCACCCCGCAGCGGCAAACATGTCCGCGGTCGTGGCTGAGATGGTCTTGCGCGAGCCGATTCGGTAGGATACGCAGATTTACACAGAATAAAACCGATCAAAACAGATCAGAAAAAGGAATCTTTATGTCTACTTCAGCAGCCCAGCAACCATCACCACAGCTATTTTTCCAAACCATAAACGCGCACCAGCGCACCGAGGCTTTAAAAGCCGCAATCGAGCTGGAAGTGTTCACCGCGATCGGCGAAGGCAACTCAACGGTCGCCGACATCGCGAAGCGTTGCCAAACGTCGGAAAAGGGAATGCGCGTTCTCTGTGACTATCTGACGACCATGGAGATGCTCACTAAACAGGGAAATCAATATGTGCTGACACTCGATTCTTCCGTGTTTCTCGACAAGCGCTCGCCTGCGTATCTCGGCGGCGCGACCGAGTTTCTTTGCTCTCCCATGCTTACCGAAGGCTTCAAGCACATGACGGAAGCCGTGCGCAAAGGCGGCACAGCCATCGAGGGCGAAGGCACGATCGGCCCTGAGCATCCCATCTGGGTGAAGTTCGCACGCGGCATGGCGGGCATGATGTCGATGCCGGCACAGTTGATGGCAAAACTCGTTGACCCTGGTGCCGATCAGAAACTGAAGATTCTCGATATCGCCGCCGGTCACGGATTATTCGGGATCGCTTTTGCTTCCCAGAATAAACAGGCTGAAGTCACTGCGGTTGATTGGAAGCCTGTGCTGGAAGTCGCGAAGGAGAATGCGGAAAAGGCAGGTGTTGCTGACCGGTACAGCACGATTGAAGGCAGTGCTTTCGATGTCGAGTTCGGCAGTGGCTACGATCTCGTTTTGTTGACCAACTTCCTGCACCACTTCGATCCACCGACTAACGAAACGTTGTTACGAAAGGTCCGAGCGGCGCTTGCGGATGGCGGACGCGCAGTAACGTTGGAGTTTGTTCCCAATGATGATCGCGTGACGCCGCCGGAGGTCGCGGGATTTAGCCTGGTGATGCTGGTCGGCACACCGTCAGGCGATGCGTATACGTTTGCTGAGTTGGAACAAATGTGTGCGAATGCCGGATTCTCGCGCAGCACGTTTCACGCCCTTCCTCCAACGTTCCAGCAAGTCGTGATTTCCGAAAAATGATGCGCTTCCTTTTATTGCTGGTGTGTCTAGCGCTGCTTTTTCCTCAGGCGCAACAGACCAGACCCCCAGAGACTGTCTACCTGCTCAAGCCGGCTCACGTCTTCGACGGTGAGTCGGCGCAGGTGCGTGACAACTGGGTGGTGTTGGTCCGAGGCGAGAAGATCGAAGCCGTTGGACCAGCGAACAGCGTCAGTACGCCCGCGGGCGCGAAGGTGATCGATCTGCCTGGGTTCACGTTGATGCCGGGTTTGATCGAGGCGCATTCACATGTGTTGCTGCATCCCTACTCGGAAACCAGTTGGAACGATCAGGTGGCGCGCGAGTCGTTGAGTCTGCGCGTCGCGAGAGCGACGAATCATTTGCGCAACACGCTGCAGGCTGGTTTCACTACGATTCGCGATCTCGGAACTGAAGGAGCTGGCTACGCGGACGTCGGTCTTAAGCAGGCAGTCGAACAAGGCATCATTCCTGGACCACGAATGATCGTGACCACAAGAGCGATCGTTGCGTCCGGCAGTTATGGACCAAAAGGTTACGCTTCGGAGTGGACCGTGCCGCAGGGTGCGGAAGAAGCTGACGGCATCGACAGTTTGACGCGCGTGGTGCGCGATCAGATCGGGCACGGCGCCGACTGGATCAAGATCTACGCTGACTATCGGTGGGGAAGATCTGGCGCGGCGCCGACCTTCTCACTCGACGAGCTCAAGCTCGTGGTCGAGACGGCGAAGAGCGCCAACATTCCGGTGTGCGCACACGCTACGACGCCTGAAGGAATGCGACGCGCGACACTCGCAGGCGTCGAAACGATCGAGCACGGCGATGGCGGTACGCCGGAAGTGTTTCGCTTGATGAAGGAACGTGGCGTCGCGCTCTGTCCGACGTTGGCAATTGCCAGCGGCGCCAATATCGAGCGCAAGCGGGCGGCGTTCCGGGCAGCGCTCGATGCTGGCGTGACGATCGCCAGCGGCAGTGACGTCGGCGTGTTTGCTCACGGCGACAACGCGCGTGAGTTGGAGATGATGGTGAAGTTTGGCATGCCGCTGATCGATGCGCTGCGATCCGCGACGTCCGTTAATGCGCGCGTGTTGCACATGTCTGACGGGATCGGCGCAGTTAAGCCGGGTTTGCTGGCAGACCTGATCGCGGTGGAAGGCGATCCGACCCGGGACGTGGGCGCGCTGCGAAAGGTTAAGTTCGTGATGAAGGGCGGCGTGGTTTATCGGGAGAAATAGGTCCAATGGAACCTATACGACCTATTTTGAGACCAGCCGCGCGACAGTCAGCAGCAGCTCCTCGGTCTTGAACGGCTTCCCCACAAAATCGCTGAACCCGGATTGTAGCGCCCGGGCGCGGTCGCGGTCGGTGTGCGCCGTCACGGCGACGCACGGAATATGGGCCGTGAGTGAGTTCGCTTTCAGCGCTTTGAACACCTCCCAGCCGTCCAATCCAGGCATGGAAAGGTCGACCATGATCAAATCCGGAGGGTTTTCGCACGCCAAATCCAGGCATTCCCGCCCGTTTCTGGCCTCACGAACGTCATAATTCGCGCCTGCCAGCAGCAATCGCAGCAGTTCGCGATTATCGTCGTAATCCTCCGCAATTAGTATGGTGGGTCGCATGCTTGATCGGCGCAAAGAAGCAAAAACACACAGGGCAGCCCCCTAATTTAACAGACTGGGCCGATTCGCGAAAAACGATTTCTTGACTAGCTGATTACCAGACGTTCATAATCACTTCAAGAGTTCTTGCGGCCCCCTGCGAGACTCGCCAGAGCTAACAATCAACCTTGGGTTAGAAAATCCCTACCTGAAGACCTTGAGGTTCGTCAAAACAACAACACCACGAGACGGAGGAGCGAGCTGTGGTCAACGGACACCTTGAAGATAGTTTGCGGCGTGAAATTGAGAGTTATCTCGAGAGTCGCCTCAGTGCGGTAAAGCAGGAGATAACCACTCTGCAAAGCCTACTCAACGAGTCACTTTCGAACTTTCTTGACCGTCAGACGGATGCGCAGATGACGGAAGGCAGCCTGATAGCTGCCATCACGGAACATCTGCACGCTGCCCACGAACGTGGCGTCGAGTTGGCCGCTTCCGAGTCTTCCCGCGCTAAGGCTTCGAGCGACATGGCCATCGTGAAGTCGGCCATTGCTGAGATAAACGACCAGAAGTCGCAGGCCGACATTCTTAAAGCGCTCGTCAATCGCGCGTC
>JAICQI010000261.1 GCA_025937955.1 Pyrinomonadaceae bacterium | reverse complement strand
AGAAAGAAAAGTCCGAAGTAAATGTAATGCGAAAACGGAACGCTGGGAATGTTCGCGCCGACGCCACTTGCCGCGAGTAAGCCTCCACCGTACAAAGCAAACGCACCGAATGCCAATCCCCAAATCAAAAACTGCGTCAATGCTACCAGCGAAACGCCTACCAACTTGCCCATCATCAACGTAAACGGTTTCACCGACGAGAACAGAATCTCAGCGATACGCGTTTCCTTCTCTTCAATCACTGCCCCAAGGATTATCTGACCGTACATGAGAATCGCGATGTACATCACCAACCCGACGCCAAACACGAGCGCGAATCTTTCTCCCGAATCGCGTTCCTGCCTGCCGCCTCCGATCCTCACCGCCTGCAACTCCACCGGCTTGAAGAGATCCTGTCTGGTCTTTGTATCAACGTTCGCGTCGATCAGCCGTTGTTGCCGCACGGCGCGGTTCAAACCTGACATCAGCCTGCCCTGCGAAACAAGATCGCCGGCATTGCGAGTGAAGAATTCGGCTTTTCCGTTGTTGAGGAAGTCTGGCGGCAGGATTATATAGCCATCGAGATCTTTGGCGCTTAGTCGCTGGTCCAGGGTGGTGCGGATTTGCTCGGCTGACTGGTTTGTCGCACTTACTTCCTCCAGTACGAACTCTCCTCTGAAGCCGAAACCGCGTCGTTGGTCCGCATTGATGTTCTGCACCGGTGCCGTAGCGCCCTGGTCTGTTTCGACACCAGACAAAGCTTGCTTGAGTTGAGCAAACATCTTGCCCGTTTGGTCCACGACCGCGACTCGCACCGGTGGCGTCTTAATATTTAGAATAATTGCCGGCACGATGCCGAACAGCGACATCACCAGCGGCAGCAAAATAGTTGAGACGATGAACATCTTTGCGCGCACACGCTGTATGTATTCGCGTTTGACGACTGTCGAAAACTTCCTCATGCGGGTTCAGTCACTTTCGTGATGAAGATATCGTTAAGACTCGGTTCGACCATCTCAAACTTTCCGATCACCGCGCCGGAGTCGATCAATCGTTTCAGCAGTACCTGGGCGTCGGCTCCGGTGGCGAGCAGCGCCTGTGCTTCGTCCGCATGACGCACGACCTTACTGACTAACGTTGGGTCGTCGAGCACTCCGTCGCCACCCTCGCAACGCACCGCCACTGAATTGCGCCCAAAGCTCCTCTTGATGTCACGGAGACTGCCTTCGAACACTTTCTGCGATCGATTGAGCAAACAGATGTCGTCGCAGATCTTTTCTGCAACTTCCATCTGGTGCGTGGAAAAGATGATCGTCTTTCCAGCACGTTTGAGATCCAGCACGATCTCTTTCAGCAATTCGACATTGATCGGATCGAGACCTGAAAACGGTTCGTCAAGGATCAGCAGATCGGGATCGTGAATGACAGAGGTGATGAACTGGATCTTCTGTTGCATCCCTTTCGACAGCTCCATGGATCGTTTGTTCTTCCATTCGGAGAGCTTTACGCGTGCCAGCCACTCATCGATCTTTGCCTCGACGTCCCTGCCGCGAAAGTTCTTCAACTCCGCGAAGAACCGCAATTGGTCGGCAATGCGCATGCGCCGGTAAAGCCCGCGTTCTTCCGGCAGGTAACCGATGCGGTCCTGAGTCTTCGCGTCGATCTTGTGACCAAACAGCGAGATGCTTCCCGAATCGGGCGCGGTGATGTTGACGATCATCCGGATCGTGGTGGTCTTGCCGGCGCCATTCGGACCGAGCAGCCCGAAAACACGCCCAGCGCGCACATCGAGACTCAGCTCTTTAACCGCAGTGAACTCGCCAAACGTTTTGGTGACCCGATCGAGTTTTACGGTTATTTCACTCGCCGCCATCCGGTTCCTCTTTGCGTATTTCCGCCTTTGGGTGAGAAATCATTCTGCGAAGCCTAACAGATGACGGTTTTCCATTGCCACCAGCAGCACATCTGATACATATTTAAAGCACGTCACCCCCTGCATTTCGGTAATTCGAACGCATTTATGCCGGCGCATCGGAATTATTCCAAATACCTGACGTTGTTGTTTGTGTTGACCTTCTGGTCGTCAACACTGGCTCAAACCACGCCACCGCCTCAGAAACCGCAGGACGACGTTGTACGTGTTTACACCGAGCTCGTCCAGACCGACGTGATGGTTTTCGACAAGCAGGGAAAATTTGTTAACGGACTCACCGCCGATAAATTCGAGTTGCGTATCGACGGCAAGCCACGAGCTATCGAGGGCTTCGAACAGATCACGGCGGGTAGTAACGAAGAAACTCAGTTAGCCGCCGCACGTGGCGCGACTACACTCAATCTCAAACGCCCGGTGCCGTTGGATCGCGGTCGCATCGTCTTCTTCTACATCGACGATCTTCACATGGACCTGGCAGGTATCCAGGCGGCGAAGAAAGTGATTAGCTCATTTATCGAGAAAGAGATGGGCCAAAACGATCAGGCCGCGATCGCATCTGCCAGCGGACAGATCGGTTTTCTGCAACAACTGACCAACGATCGCATGGTGCTGCGAACGGCGTTGGACCGGCTCAGAGTGAAAAACTATCCCACGCGTGATCACGCTCGGCCTCCGATGAGCGAGTATGAAGCAGAGTTGATCGAGCGCTACGATCGTGACGTTCTCGATGTGTTTATCACTGAGACCATGCGGCTCAATCCGGGAATTACTCGTGATTCAGCCGAACAAATGGTTCTGGCACGCGCGCGAGCAGTACAGGCCTACGCTGCTCATCTAAGCGAGAACTCGTTGACACCTCTCGAGGGGCTGATCAAAACAGCCAGGAACCTGCCGGGCCGAAAAGTCGTGTTCCTGCTGTCCGGAGGGTTCTTAATACGTAACCAGCAACGCGATATCACTGGGAGACTGCGCGACGTCACTAACGCTGCTGCCAGGAGCGGCGTCGTGATCTATTCGATGGATACTCGTGGGCTGGTCGCTTCGCTGAATGATGCCAGCACAGAAAGCGGGTTTGATCCAACCGGACGACTCGAGAGAGCTAAACACGGTGAGCTCTTAGCTACGCAGGACGGTATGCACGCACTGGCCGTCGACACCGGCGGTAAAGCCGTCTTCAACACCAACGATCTGCGAAAAGGACTGGCGCCCGCTCTCAAAGAAACGTCGACGTATTACCTGATCGCGTGGAAGCCCGATGCGGAGTCGCAGAAGCAGAGTCGATTCAGGAACGTTGAAGTGAAAGTGATCGGCCGTCCGGATCTTACTGTCAGAGTTCGCAAAGGTTACTACGATATGGATCCGGCACCGGCGGCGGTCGCAAAAGCAGCAAAACAACCAGCCGCGCCGCAGAGTGCCCCGGCGAAGCTGCGGGAATCGCTCACGGCGCCGTATCCCGATAGATCATTGCCGGTGTTGTTGAGTGCTGACTACTACGACATCGTAGACAAAGGACCAGTGCTCTCCACCTCCATTCAAATGCCGGGTGAGTTTTTAGTCTTTGGCGAACAGCCGGATGGAAAGATTCAGGCCATCATCGATCTGAGCGGCGTCTTTCTTGACGAAAAAGGTGTGGTCAAGACGAGCTTCATGGAGAGAATCGTGACTACCGCGCCGAATCTCGAAGCGACGAAAAATAATCGCAACGACATCACGTTTACGTACCCGGCGAAGTTGTCGCCGGGACTTTACCAGGTGCGAGTCGCGGCGCGTGACGATAAAAGCGGCAAGATCGGAAGCGCGCATGCGTGGGTCGAGATACCGGATCTGGCGAAGAAGAAGTTGACGATGAGCAGTTTGCTGTTGGGTGAACGCACACAGGCCATGATGACCAACGTGTCGAGTCCGGGAGGTGTCAGTCCGGTTGCCCTCAGCGCCAGTCATCGTTTCGGGCGCGAATCAACGTTGCGCTTTCTCCTCTTCGTTTACAACGCGGCGTTGTCGCCCGCGGACCAGAAGCCGGATGTCGCAGTGCAGGTCCAGGTCATACGTGACGATCAACCGGTAGTCACAACCGCTTTGCGCAAAGTGGGCACGGAGGGCATGCTCGATCTCGCGCGACTTCCTTACGCCGCGGAGATACCTTTAAGCGAGTTGTTGCCCGGTCGTTACATGTTGCAGGTGACGTTGATCGATCGCGTGTCAAAGCAGAGCACCACACGACAAACTCATTTCGACGTCTACTGATCCTCGCTCGTGCCTAAACCCTGGAAACCGACAAAGGAACAACTCCTCGCAGCCACTGAAAAGACGGTTCGCGACGTGATTGCTCCCGACCTGCGCGTGCTGTTTTGCGGCATCAACCCGGGTCTTTACACCGCCGCAGTGGGCCATCACTTCGCGCGCCCCGGCAATCGATTTTGGCCGGCCCTCTATGCCGCCGGATTTACCGATCGATTGCTGTCGCCGTTTGATGAACGTGAACTACTGAAGAGCGGTTACGGCATCACAAACGTCGTCTCACGAACAACCGCAACCGCCGATTTATTAACCAAAGAAGAGATCGTGGCAGGCGGAGAGCGCTTACGAGCGAAGGTACTTCGTTACCATCCAAAAGTCCTGGCCATCCTCGGCCTCGGCGCCTACCGCACCGCCTTCAACCAACCTAAAGCCATCGTCGGCCGCCAGCCAGATCTCATTGGCAACACCATCCTGTGGGTCCTCCCCAACCCCAGCGGCCTCAACGCCAACTACCAACCCGCCGCCCTCGCCCGGTTGTTTAGAGAGCTAAAAGAATCCGTGTAAATCTCTGGAGCGCACTTCCGGAACACACTAACATCAGTTAGGTCACACTTAACCACCATCCTGGATTAGTTGTTAAGAACGATCGCGATCGGGGAGGAGATCGGGATTCTGTGTGAACGGATTAAGAGTGGACGGATCTATGGTTCGTACACGTCGCCCGCCGAACGGCGGCACAAGCTGATATTTTCGATGTTTGTTTCGAAGTCGCTCCCTGAGTTCACGGGCCGCCTTCAATTCCTCCGGATCTATTTGAGGTTGCTTCTCTAAAATAGCGTCCAAGTCAATGGGCTTTGGCATGTTTCCCCTCCTTTCAGGCAAATGGTTGGAATTGGCCGTTTACATGAACTACCCCGCCTTTTATCAGGATCTTTGTCACGTAATCGGTAAGTAAATCATTGTAAGCCCGGATTATACCAGATGTGTTTTCGTCTCCGCCGAAATCGTTAATTAGTAATTTCAGATCTTTTGAAAGCACATCCATTGAGATTCCGTTGCCATGGACATGCCACTTTTTTGTGTCGTTCAGGGTGCGCGCAATGGCTTCGGCGCGCGCCATTTTCATCTGCTTGGTGACTTTTGCCTTTCTGGTTTCCGTCTTCTTCCAGTTCTTAAACTTATATTTGACCAGCCATTCCTTAAGTAGTTCTACAGACTGCTCTCTCGCCTGGTCAAACTGGTAGAGTTCGCCTTGATCGAAGGTCAGAAGTATCTGAAGTTCTGCCATGTTCAGTGCGCCCGGTATCGCGGCCTTATCCATCAGTTCGTTGTATCTCTCCAAATACCCCAACGCGGGCACGTGCCGTCCTTTGGTGTTTTCAACTTGAGGATCGATTGGGCCTAGTGTGGAGTAATAGTCCATGTAGATTGCATCACCCGACATTGCCAGCACCGTTCCCGCTGAAAATGCATAGTTCGGAACAATGAAATCTACCAGGCCGTAATGCGCGCGGAACACGGCCACGATTCGTTGTACGACCTCAATGTAACCGCCAGTTGTGGTTAGGATGACGACAAGCTTTCGGCGGGCCGGAGACTCGCTGTGACGCTTTTCTATGGCCGTGCGAATAAGATCGTCAACTCCCGAATAGAGTGGCCCAAAAAGACTTATCGCGTGGGCCGTAAACTCCCTTTCAATTGTTCGTAGTCGCTCGTCCAGTTGTTGTTGAATAAACTCGTTTGCGTCTCTCGGTAAGATCGGCGCAGCAGCAGTTTCAGGAACGCGAGGATTAGTAGTGTGAGGATCCATGGTCGACGCCTTATATCAGAATTGAGGTTGCTTTGCCAACAAACCCCAACCCAAGCAGCCTAACGCAAACTACCAACTCCGGTGAGCGTCCTTTGCTGGCTGAGGCAGCAGGAAGAGTTAGTTATCGTTTAGTACGGCGTTTACGCGCCTGACCGGCCACTCACCCGGCGAAGTTGCTCGTTATCGTGCCTAATTCCGCTTTCAACGAGTTGAAGGCGTGGTTTGGACGCGCTGCGATTCTGCTTTTCCTTAGAGTTGTAGTAGTCGCCCTTAGTCTTCCACTGCTCAAGGTCGAATTGACGATGCGCACCACAGCGAAGACAGACGCGATAGGTTTCTCCGTCGCGAGTGAAGGGCCTGGACATTTTGCGATGCCAACAAAAGAGCAGCGGCAGGAACACGTAGCGAAGTTTCCCAAGCAGTCGCAAGGCTCGCCACTTCCGTTCACCTCCGAGAACCTCTTTGAGCACCGTCGAATGCAATATTTGTCCATGTGCACTCATCGGGGCACCTCCTGAAATACAACTTCCACAAACAGGCACATAAAAATCATCTGCGGTTTGTGGCTCACTTCAACTCTCCGAGTTTGATCTTCAGACCAGTGGTCAACAGAAGATCGTTCTTCTCGAAGCCAGGCGGGGGATTAGACAGGTAACGATCGCTTAGCGTGAGTTGCCAACCGATACGCCGCGTGATGTCCGTTATGAGACTGGTATCAAAGTTGATTCGATACTCACCGCCGCGGGTCAGGTTGGGAAAGAAAAACAACTGCTCCTTCAAAGAAAGACGTGAGTTGAATCGATGCTCGAGCGTCTGGCCTGCCTGTGCTTCTGCCGAGCTGCGATCGTTGAAGTCGCCTTTGAAGTACTCGCGGTTCCAAGCGAACCCGCCGAGTAGATCCAGCTTAGTTCGTTCGTTTCGAATGGCGTGGTAGCCGATTCCACCGCCGGGTACGAGCCGCAACGTCAGGTCCTGCAAGCCATTGTGCTCGAGATCGACGAAGCCGTAACCAAACCAGCGAGCCTTGAAGTCGCGGTCGTAGCGCACGCCGCCGCGAATCGTGTTGGCAACGGTGCGTGATTCGCCACTCGTACTGTCGCGGTTGTAAACCGAGGCCGCGTAAATAGTGGTCTTGTCTTTACGGGTCTCACGGGTCATGCCGAGGCCGAGGGTAAAGTTTGTTATGTCGGAGTTTCCCGACGTCAAAGCAAAACCGATGTCCGCGCCACCACTCCAATAGTCCAGCCAGCCCGGATTGAGTGAACGCTCATAAGCGAGATGTTCTGCCTCGGATCTGATGACACGAATCGTCGATCGGTCGACGGAAACTGGGTTCGCGGTTGAGGAACGCAACTCGGCTTTATTTTCAGACGCAGTCAGCATTCCGGAAACAGTTCGGCCGTCGGCAAGCGTCACGTAGAGCGGCTGATCGCTGGTGATGCTGTTAACAGCCGATAAATCGACACTCACTTCACCGACCAGTTCAGTTTGGACCACCAACTTGCTGCCGTCTGATTTGACTATCTTGCCAGTCAACCGATCGCCGTTCTTGAGAATAAGCTGATCCGCGATCGTAGGACTGGAGAGGAGGAGTAAAAGGATCGTGACAGTAATTGCCTTTTTCATAACCCGTAGCGCCTTTGTCCGGATGTAGCTCTAAACGTTAAGCTCCACGGGGCAAGCCCGTGCCATCTATCCATTACGACGGGCGATACGCGGGGAGCGAAATGGCCCGGTTCAGGATCACTCCAAACTCCGTTCCCTGTT
>JAICQI010000329.1 GCA_025937955.1 Pyrinomonadaceae bacterium | reverse complement strand
GCTGGGCTTCTATCGTCCCCCCACGGAAACTACCTACCGCCCGGGAAGGTCGATGGCTTTTCAGCAGTTAGTGGAGATCGCGAAGACATTCAACAAGGACGGCAAGCTACGGAAAGATGCGCCGAAGGATATTCAAATCTATGACGTGTTGGACCAGACCGCTACCGTGAAGCTAACTGCCGAATGGGGCATTGACTACATGCACCTGGCGAAGATGGATGGCAAATGGATGATCATCAACGTCCTATGGCAGAGCCATCCACCCAAAAAGTAAATTAGGAAATCGTTACTCGACAGCCCCGTGGTCTCGCAGCAAAGTTACTGTTCTCCTTTGATTCGAGCCGCCAAAACGTATCGCATATCCCAGGACTGTGCACTCTACAGTTTCACCCGGCTGCTCATAGTCACCAGGAAGCTTTACGCGAATCGCGAGGTCGGCGCCCCTTTCCACTAGTAGGCGGGTTACCGCCAGGCCCACATCGTCGTATTGGGTTGCCGCATGAAAGATTGCCGTCTGCCCTCCGACACCGAGTTCATCGATAGTCGCGCAGGCGTTCACATCTGCCCCACGGTCAAGGAGCAGCGCGACCGCGGCGACGTTGCCGTATTCCGCGGCCACGTGTAAGAGCGTTCCGCCGCGAAGTGTGAGATTGCGACCGCCGGTTTGCCCGCAATCGAGATCGGGAAACCGCGTGTTCACGAGCGCGGGATCCGCGTCAATCAGTTCATTCAGACTGTCGAGACGGTTGCGCAGAACCTCCAGCACGCCTGGCTGGTTGTACTTGGTCATGCCACCAGCGTCGAGGAGCAAGTCGATGCAGCTACTGAATCGATGAAGCGAACGACCGTATGACTCGAGGAGATAGTCGAGAGCTGTGCCCGAATATAGATGGCTGCCTATCTCATATCCATGGTCACGACAGTTCGGATTTGCCCCGTGATCGAGGAGCCATTTGAGAACGTCCGGATCCAGCGATTCACACGGTGCAAAGATGATTGGAAAATGTCCGTGCCACAGCGCGTTGACATCGGCTCCGTGCGACACCAGGAGTTCTATCATTGGGATGCGATAACTATTGAGCGCGGCTCGCATCAACGGACCGTCGCCTCCCTGGTGTACGTCGGAGCCGTGCTCGATCATCCACCTAGCCATCGCGAGTCTCGCCGGGCCAGGTGATTCCCATGGAACGCGGCATTCAGCAACCCACGTAAGCGGCCCATCGTTGCCGTAACCCATTGGCGCCCTGTGGAGCGCCGGGTTGCGTGTCATCATGGCCTTGACGCGATCGACGTCGTTGGTGTCGATAGCCTGTTTGAGTTGCCCGATTTCGTCTAACGAGTCGATGTGCGCCTTGAGCTTCGGCCAGCTCGCAAACCCATAGAGACGGGCGATGTGAAACTGCGCTTCGGTGATCGACGCGACAGCGCCGGACTTTAACAAGTCCCTGGCCTGGTTCTTCAGGTGGCGGAGATTCGGGCGGTTGGGAAGCGCGCGTGGTGCTTCTGGATGATTGGTCGACATGACGACCTCCTTTCATCGAAACGCCCGTTGTCCGCACACCGGGCCGAAAGAAGGTGTCAGAGATAGCAGTTAGCAGGTGGGCTTCTACCCTTTCCGCGGACCGGATGCGCCCCTTACGCGCCGGAAATCCTATCGCATCGCTCAAACAGACGCCAGGTCCGATCATCTGAAACATCCAAGGCCCTGGTTCATCTGCGCTGACGATCGAGGCGTACCATGAAACGCGGATCTGATCGCAGCCTCGGTGTAGCGCTTAAGTCGATCCTGTTCGGCGCTGGTCAGCTCCACTGCGAGTGCAATTTGTTTGACTCTTGTTTTTGCAATCTGCTGTTCATCTTTTTTGAGCCTTTCCTTCCAATTTTCCTGCGTTAGATATCAAAGGATTCTCTGTGTCTCATGGCTGAGTTTTAAGGAGGGACCCAATGAAAGGAACGTCACAATGAAAAATGCCGCCCTCGGGATCGCCATAATCGTTGTTGTCCTGGTTATTTCTGTCCGGTGGTCGAGTAAAGCTGTCAATGCACCCCGGCCAGAAGGCGTCATTCAAACACCTATCGATACAAGTGTGACGAATGGGCTGTCGCTCAGCGACATGATCGATCAATCAGATCTGATCGCAATAGGAAGTTGCGTTGAGACCAGGTCCGTTTGGGTCAACCGCATGCTCGTAAGTCTATCCACCATCTCCGTTGCGGAGACTTTGAAAGGTGCAGAGTTGGCAACGATCACGGTTGCTTTACCTGGCGGCATTGATGCGAACCGCAAGTTCCCAGTGGCCATGACCTATGCGGGTGCGCCTCGAATAGCACCAGGTGAGAACGTGTTCTTATTCCTTACTGCTGATGGTGCGACTGCTGGTACTCATACTGTGACTGGCTTCTCTCAAGGCAAATTCTCCATCGTCCAAGATGAGGAGGGTGAGCAAATCGTCACACGTGATCTGACCAAAACGATGCTTAAGGATAATAACGGCGTTCGTAGGGGCTCGGCAGACGTGACGCGGCTCTCTAGTTTGAAGGCTCAGATCAAAGCGCACTTAAGGCAGTGATCGGATGATTGGCCCATCCTAATTCATTCGTTTCACCATAGATCCGTTATCCACAGAAATTCCGCGGAGGACATATGAAAAGAACGCTCACATCGATTTTCATAACTGCATGCATGATTCTAATGAGCGTTGGGAATATTCGTGCAGGTGGTGCTTTCGAAACGATTGACATTACCGACGCCGCACCCTCACCAATTGCCGGGCACTTGCTTGCGCGTGTGATTGGAAGACGCTGGGATAGCCGCTCTATTCCAGTTCAATATCGAGTCAATAACACGCTGGACCCGATACCCAACCCGCTGGGTCCAGCGTTCCTGTCACTGGCAGACGCCACCACTGCTCTTCAGGCGGCTTTCGATAATTGGAACTCGGTTCCGTCCTCGTTCATGGACATGCAAATTGTCGGAACGACAGCGAACGCCGGATTGATCGGTTTCGACATGGTCAATGAACTCAGTTTTCGCACGCCGGCGGGCTTCGCGATGATCGCTTTCTCAGTCTCAGTTAACCTCATCGCTGATGCCACGCTCACCGCTGGAGACGATTTAGACGGCGATGGCGATCCGGACGTATCAGCTGCGATAACGACGGCGCAGGATGCTGATGGCGATGGGGACAACGAATTCCCAGCTGGGTTCTATAAAGCCGGGACCATTCTCGATAACGATGTTTTCTTCAACACCAAGGTTTCAAATGGATTCCGTTTCACCGTCGATCCGGCGCAGGCAGACACAGTGGTTCGCTCAATCGATCTCGAGGCTATCGCGACGCACGAATTCGGCCATTCGTTAGGTCTGTCTCACGTCCCGAATAATCAAACAAGTGCAACCGACGGAAATGGCGCAACGATGTTTCCACTGGTGGACACTGCCGACCCGGCCGAGGAACTAGCCTTCCGCTCACCGGATATCGACGATATTGCCTATGCGTCGTACTTTTATCCCGAAGGCAGTGCAGTATCTGGTCCAGCAGCATTGCAATCAGGAGATGTTTCTTTCACCCGCGCGTTCGGTTTCATCACCGGCGAATTGCGACACGGAGTTCTGAATCAACCAATCGCAGGCGGTTACGTTCAAGCAATTAACCGAGACACTGGAGAAGAGACAGTCGGCGCTTACAGTGGCACAGCAAACGTGTCATTCAATCCCGTAACCGACCAGATATCTCCCATTAACAACGTCGGTGTGGCAATCCAGAACGGCAATTACCTAATCCCAGTCCCGCGCGGTAACTACAACGTTCGCACCGAAGCAATTGATGGCAGTCCTGTAGCCGCCAACCAGGTCAACTTGACAACGCAGGTTGGCATCTTCTTCGGACAACAGAACTTCATCGAAGAGTTCTGGAATAACCAGAACGAAGGTGTGGTTGAACGCGAGCCCGGCGAGCGCAAGAACGTGCATGTCAATAACGGCCAGGTAAAATCCGGGGTAAACATTGTCACGAATCGTGTGTTCAATATGAGCGGCTTCGGTACGCGCCTCGCGTACGGATTCATTAATCCGCCACCGGGTGGTTACATTTACGCCGTCGCTTTTCCGGCGTCACAGATCAGTGCCTTGAACGGCGGTAACCCAACTTTGATTCAGGCAGGGCTATTCGATACCTCCACAGTAAATCTCTCGACTCCTGTGATATTCGCAAACGCCTGGCTGACAACGGGAGTGATCAATCCCGACTCGACAGCGACGATCGATCTAATCAATCCGCTAAGAACATCGACAACATTCCTGGCTCAGGATAGGGATTTTGCGCCATTGTACTTCGCTGACCCGAAGGATCTTAGTGAAACGGTGCGCGCGGGGATCGCGAACGGAACGATTCAGAATTTGTTTCTGGTCCTGCAAATACCTGCACCACCATTCCCCGGGGTGAGCAATCAGCCGCCGGTGATCGGGGTAAGCAATCAAGCACCGCTTCTCGGCCGTTCTTACCTATCAACTAACGGTGGAATCACCTTTACGCGGCGCAATGATTTCGACTTCCGATTCTCGCTCATATTTTCGGAGCCATGAGAATGATTCGCATCATGTCGTCGAATTGATTGTTCCGACCGACTTTGCCGCTAACAACTCGCTAATAAAAAAACAATAGCCAATTAAGTACACCCGTCCCACTGATCAGTATTTTCATACTGCAAAAGCCGTGGGTTTGAGGATGGCTAGCTGTCCAGGCACCCGCCAGTGTATTTTCCAGTGTGGGTTTTGCCTACTCCCGAGCGTCTTATAAGCAGAAACGATGTTAAGGCTTACTAAAACTGCCCCAGGCGAGACTATTGAAGAAATATTTCTTGCGCATTACTCGCGGCTTCGTGGCTGGGCTTTGGCCTTAACCAACAGCGATCACGAACGCGCTGACGATTTGGTCCACGATGCCTACATTCAATTCACGTTTACACGCCCGAACCTCGATAGCATTGGTAATCTCAACGGTTATCTCTACACCATGTTGCGGAATTTACACCTCTCGCAGGTAAGACGGCTGGAGAGGTTGCAGCGCCGCACACTTTCAATAGTTGATTACGATTCGGCAGAGCTTGGTCTACGCCTGGTTGATCCAAGAGAACAGATCCGAATTCAGGACGAACTACGCCGTGTCTGTCAGTTCGCATGTGTTCGCAAAGAGACGTCTAAAGCAGGAAGTGTCCTGATACTTCGCTTTCTTCACGGTTACTACCCGAAAGAAATTGCCCAGATCATGCGCACCACTCGGCAAGGAGTGGAAGAGCGTTTGCGAACCGCGCGCAATGAAGCGAAACAGTATTTAAAGGACCCGCGCAGCCTGCGTTTTATGCGCGCTTCTTCTGAAGCACTCAGCTCGTCGCCCGAGATGGGTTTCGCGCGCACATCAGACGAGTTACTCATCGAGTTACGGCATTCGATCTTCAAATCGCGCCAGGGCGAGTGTCGTCCGAATGACGATCTTAAACTGCTCTACCAGGCTGACCACAAAGCGACGCTGGATCAGGAAACGATCGCGCACATTGTAAGTTGTCGAAACTGCCTCGACGCTGTAAATGCACTACTAAATCTGCCTCAACTCAGTGAACGTTTTCCTACCGACACTCTGGGAATGGATAAAACTCGTCGCGGTGGTGACGACGGAAGCGATGATGCCGGCGGCGCCAGTGGTGGAGCGTCGGAAAATGAAGTGCGAATTTGTAAGAAGCGAGCGCGTGAAGTCTTTGAACACAAACCAGCCGAACTTTGCATCTCTGTTAATGGACACTTGTTGGCCGCACAGAAAGTAGGTTCGGAGTTAAGTGAACAGACACTCAGCATTAATCTGCCGGAGAAGATTGATTTTATTGAAGTGCTCGGTGAACAAGAGGTCCGGCTGTTGTTCTTCAGCGTTGAGGAATTACCACCGAGCGGGGCTTACAGCCGTTCGGTCCAGGTCGAACTCAGCGATGAACGAATGCTCACGGCGACGTTGAGCTTTAGCAATCCCTGGCCAACCCTGCAGGTGACCTACTCCGATCCATCAATGAGAGCGGAGGCAGCGGCACAGGGAGATGAAACTCCGGCTATTCCGTCGATTCTCTTCGCGAAAAGTCGACAGCAGGCACGACCGCGACCAGACTCGCGAGATTTCACCCTGGCCCTTCGACGTTGGTTATCCAAATTCGGGTTCTGGTTACGCCCGGGCGTTGTAACCGCGGTCCTCGCGGTGATTTTGATTGCCTCGTTGGTAATGCTGCGTCTTAGCACGCCGGCAGTGTCAGCAGCAGAACTTCTGCACCGCTCGGCCTTGACTGAAGAAGCGTTGGTACAAAATCCAGCGGTAGTAATCCATCGAACGATCAACTTTGAGGAACGAATCGCAAACAGTGTATCGCGGAAACGTGTCGAGATCTGGCAAAGCGCGGCGCGCGGGTTGAAGCTGCTTCGTCTCTACGACGAGCACAACAACTTGATCGCGGGAGAATGGTCCAGCTCGAATGGCACAAGTGTATATCGCCGGGGAAGCACTCCGGAGGCTCGAACTACTCCCGAAGCTGATCCGACGAAAGCCATTCTCGACAGTGGTGAGCTGTGGCGGTTGGATGTCTCAGCAAAAACTTTCGAGACATTGGTTGGAAAGGCCCAGACGACTGCAGTGGAGGAGAG